>DASQGG010000162.1 GCA_035632695.1 Thermoplasmata archaeon | reverse complement strand
CCTGGACGGCAAGGTCGTGCTCCCCCACGAGTACCGCCACGGACTCGGCCGGATCGCGGTCGCCCTCCCGGGGGGCACCGCGGAGAACGGGGAATCCCCGGAGGCGTGCGCCCACCGCGAACTCCTTGAGGAGACGGGGCTGGTCGTAGGCAAGCTCATGCACCTCTACTCGGGCAACAGCCTCACGGGCTACCTGAGCGGCACGCTCCACCTCTTCTTCGCGAAGGACTGCAAGCCCACGGGACGGGCTCCGGACCCCGAGGAGGTCGAGTCCCTGCTGTACCTCTCGCCCACCCAAGCGCTGGACCGCGCGCGCCGAGGCGAGTTCGAGTCCACGAACCTCGCGCTTGCGATCCTCCTCGCGGACGCCCGCGGCTGGCTCGTCGGCTGATCTGCGCGCCCGGGTACAGCAAGTCCAGAAGGGTTATCTCGCAACGCCGGTTGCCGCGCGCGTGGGCGCCGTGAATGACGTCGAGACCCGGGTCCGGCGGTACTACGCGTTCGAGATCCTCGTCGCCTTCCAGCTGTGGAGCCCGTTCTGGAGCCTCTGGCTCTTCGACCGCCTGCACAACGACTACTTCCTCGGGACGCTCGTGGACGTCGTCTTCTGGATCGTGAGCCTCCTCGTCGCCATGCCCACGGGCGCGTTCGCGGACCGATACGGCCGCAAGAGGGCCGTCGTGATCGGCGTTGGGATCTGGATGGTGGGCATCGTCCTGTTCGGCCTCGCCGGCGACTTTGCGAGCTTCGCCCTCGCGAACTCCGTGTGGGCGTTCGGCGCGGGATTCCTGTGGGGCGCGGGCTCGGCGTACCTCTACGACACGCTCGTGGAGGTCCACGCGGAGGCGCGGTACCCGAGCGTCAGCGGCCAGGTCGCCATGTACGCGTTCCTCGGGACGGCCCTGGCCTCCGTGTGCGGCGGCGTCATCGTGGCGAGCACGGGCGGCCTGAACCTGCCCCTGGTCCTGTACGCGATCCCCGGCGCGGGGGCGCTGATCCTCGGCCTCAGCTTCCAGGAGCCCTCCGTCCCGCGCGAGCCCGAGCCCGACCTCCTCCGCCAGGTGGCCGCGGGCTTCCGGAGCGCGGCGGGCAACCGCCAAATCGTGCTCGTGATCGTGTTCCAGCTCATCGTGGGCTTCGTCACGTACATGATGGGCTTCTTCCGTCCGCGCTTCCTGGACCAGGTCGTCCAAGGCAACTTCGCCCTCCTGGGCGCGATCTACGCGGGATTCTTCCTCATCGCCGCGCTCGCAGGGCGCACGGTGGGCCGACTCCTGGAGCGGTTCGGGGAATCCGGCGGCCTGATCGTGGTGTTCCTCCTCGTCTACCCGCCCTTTGCGCTGATCTACCTGGTGGCCCAGGGGTTCTTTGCGCCCAATCTCGCGCTCGTCCTCGGCGTGCTCACGCAGATCCCCGACTACATCTTCTGGGGCATCGAGTCGCCGTTGATCACGACGATCATCAACCGTCGGGTCGCCTCGAACGACCGGGCCACGGTCCTCGCCATCAACTCCTTCTTCGGCACGCTCGTGATCGCCATCGCCGAGCCTGCCGTCGGCCTAGCGGCGACCGCGTACAGCTTCGGGACCGGCCTCGGGCTCGCGGCCTTGGCGGCCGCGCTCCCCTCGGCGCTTGTGCTCGTCAGCTACCGCCGGAGCGAGCGCTCGACCCCGCAACTCACCCCGGCCGCGCAACCCGCGCGGGACCGCTGACGCCGACCCGTCGACCGCCCGCGGATCAGCCGCTGCAGCCCATGACCGCGTAGTCGTCCCCGTTGAACTCCGCGAACCCGTAGTCCTCGTAGATGTTCGTCTCCGTCACGGTCGCGCGGTTCACCGGATCGTAGAAGACCACGGTGCCCGAGCTCGTGTCCGCGGACAGGATCACGGAAGGACCGAGCCGCTGGTGGAGGAACGAGGCCACGTCCGAGGGGACGCTCGGGTTGTCCGTCGTGCAATTGTTCGTGGCGGTGACGTTTCCGACCGCGACGGGCAGGCTCGGCCGGACGGCCGTGAAGTGCGTGGTGGACGGGGCGTTCATGGCCAGGGCCATCCCTCCGAGGAGGACGACCACGAGGGCTCCGGACACGACGCGTCGCGGCGTGGTCCACTCCGAACGGGTTTCCACGACGACCCGCTGGTGCCGTCGGCGGGCGCGCTCCCTCTTGGAGGGCGTGCGAGACGGGGATCGCGTCTTGGTCTCCACGGGCGGCGCCTCCGCCGCGCGGGATCGGCGGAGGGCGACCGCGATCCCATTTCCGACGAGCAGGGCGACGAGCGGTGCCAGGCTCGGGAGGACGGCCGGGAGGATCCCCGTGGCCACGCCGACCGCGAGCCCGAAGATCCAGCGGTCCGTCGGACGGACCACGGACGTCCGCGGCTCCGGCACCATGAAGAAGCCGAAGAACAACATCGCGGGATCGAGCGCGCCGAGGAGGAGGACCTGTGGGGAGGTCACCTCGCCGAGGATCAGGTTGGCCAAAACCGAGAGGACGCCGTAGGACACGAAGAACGCGAGCGGGACACGCCAGGAGCCTGGCGTGCGGAGCGTGAGGACGACCCCGAGGACCACGACGAGCCACATGCCCACGGAACCCCACCAGGACGGCGCGAGGCCGAAGAACAGGGCGCCCATGAGGACGCCGGCCGCCGCGGGATTGAACACGGGGCGGTCCTGGAAGCGGAGGACGTGGCGGAGGGCAATCGCGGCCGAGGCGACGCCCACCGCCTGGAGGAGTGGGACGGTCGGGGGCAACAGGAGCGCGAGGAGGAGGCCCGTCGCGATGGCCGCGTCGGGGGCGCGGATCTTGTGGAACCGGAACATCTGGAACAGAAGGTCCGTCTCCACGGCCAAGGCCGGAAGCGCGATGAGCGGGACGATGCCCTGCCCTTGGAGCGTGAATGCGATCGCGTAGACGCCGAGGAGGAGCAGTGAGATCCACAGCAGGCGCGCGGGCCGCGGCAGCTTTGCGAAGAGCCGCACGGACCTGCGCCGGAGCCTGTCCACGAGAGGCGGCTCTCCTGCGACCTCCAGCGAGGCGTCCTCCGTTTCGCTCCCCTCGGGATCGGACACGCCGCTGAAGCAGACTCCCGTCGTTTATTACACTTTACGAGCGGTGCGCCGGGGAGACCAGGGGGGACGCCGGGCTGCAGACCGGTCACGGATGCGCTGCACCGCCGGCGCGCACGAGAGTCCTCCCCTCGCCACCATGACCATACCTTGAAGCCGCGCGGGCCGACTCCCCGGACCGGATGGACTTCGGGTTTCCCGAGCACGGCCGGTTGCGGCGGGTGCTCATGCATGCGCCCGGTCCGGAACTCGACCGCATCCGGCCGGCCTCCTACGGCAGGTACCTGTTCGAGGACGCCGTGGACCCCGTGGCGTTCCGCCGCCAGCACGAGCACCTCGTGGATGCGCTCCGCGGCGAGGGCGTCCAGGTCGCCCTCGTGGGCGACGTCCTGCGCGGCTCACCCTTGCTGGAACGAACGGCCAGGAGCCCGAACCTGGTGTACACCCGCGACACGACCACCGTGATGCCTGGAGGCGGCATCCGCATGGGAATGCGGAGCCCGGTCCGCCGCGACGAGCCGCGGATTGTCGCAGCCGCCCTCGAGCGCCTAGGCGTACCTGAGGTCCTCCGGATTCGGGCTCCGGCCACCCTGGAGGGCGGCGACCTGATCTTCGCGGACGCGGGGACGCTGCTCGTCGGGGTCGGGAACCGGAGCAGTCGGGCCGCCCTGCACGAGGTGTGGGCGTACGCGCAGACCCGCGGGCTGCGCACCATCGTAGCGGTTCCTCTGCCCAACTGGGCCATCCACCTCGATGGAACGATGATGATCGCGGACGAGGACCTTGCGATTGTCCATCCCGCATCCCTCCGCGCTCCCGCCCTTGTCCACGAACCCGGGAGGCCTCCCAAACGGGTGCCGCTCCTGTCCCTGCTCAAGCGGCGCGGATTCCGGTTCGTCGAGGTGACCGCCTACGAGCGCCAGCGCCGCGCGACCAACGCGATTACCCTCGGCCCGCGGAAGCTCGTCGCCTACGGCGGCCACGCACGGGTGCGCGGACTCCTCGCCGAGGAGGGCGTCGACCTCATCGAGATCGACGGATCGGAGCTCGTGCGGGGCGGTGGAGGACCCCGATGCATGACGGCGCCCCTCGAGCGGGGCGGGACCTCGATGGACAGCCGATCGACCGGGGGCGGAGGGGACGAAGCATGAAGGCTAGACGCGTGGACGCGAAGATGCGCGTCGCGCTGACCTTCGACGTGGATGCGGAGAGCGCCCAGGTGCGGGAGACGCCCAACCTGCCGGTCGCCCTGTCGAAGGGCCGGTTCGCGCGAATCGGCGTGCCCCGGATCCTGGACCTGCTCGACAAGTACGGGATCCGTTCCACGTTCTTCACGCCCGGGTGGACCGCCCAAGCCTACCCCGAGATGCTCCGGGACATCGTTCGGCGGGGTCACGAGCTTGCGGCGCACGGCTACCTCCACGAGCACTTGGCCGAACTCGACGTTGACGCGGAGCGAAAGGTCCACGAACGCTCCGTCTCCATCCTCGAGGCATTCACCGGGCAGAGGCCCCGGGGATTCCGGGCGCCGTACTACGAATGGAGCGAACGCACGCCTGGGATCCTTCGGGAGCTCGGGTTCCGCTACGACAGCAGCCGGATGGATGACGACGAGCCCTATCGCATCGACGATGGACCGGCGGCAGGACTCACCGAGCTCCCCGTCGAATGGTTCCTGGAGGACTGGGTCTTCTTCGAAGAGCAACGCCAGCCGCCTAGCGCCGTTTTGGAGACGT
>DASQGG010000161.1 GCA_035632695.1 Thermoplasmata archaeon | reverse complement strand
CGCATTTGCGCCAGGTAGGACGCGTAGTCCAATGCCGTCAGAACAGAAGGGGGCGTACGGCGGTGACCTGGCCTTTCTGTCGTTGGCCATGGGGCCACAGGGGCGATGAGCCGGGAGGGTCCCTGGGCTCTACCGTCACCTACTTGTAGGGCGCAATATCGTTACTCGTATCTTTGGCATTCATGAGCGCAACGACGGCAAGAATCAATGGGACCGATAGCGCGAGCGCCAGGAAGTACCCGAAACTGATTTGGAGCATGATCAGCTCCTGAGGCCATAGGAGGTACAGCAGAGCCGAGAGAAAGGAGAAGAAGGCCAATCCCGAAACCAGGGCAAGGACCCAATTCGCCCACCTCCGCCTCGCGAGAATCGACATCACGTTTCCGACGTACCGGTCCTTCAAGACGGAAGATTCCGTGTCGAACGTATTCCAATCAATCGGCCCGGAGTAGCGTTGGCGTTCTGACTCCTCGAGCGACCTGGCGAGTTGGTAGTTGGCAAGCGAGAACCCGTAGAGGGCCGCACCCACACCGATTATCGCGAAGGCAATTGCGCCTCCGGGGAACGCGGCTGAATCGGATGGAACCTGCATGCGGAAGCCGAGTTCCCAGGACAGCCAGGTGATGAACCCGACGATGACCACTAAGGCCATTGCGACCGGCCTCGGTGGTTCGTGATCAAGAAGGAACCGGGCCGGTGACTTCACAAACGATTTGATCATTCCAACCGAGCTCATGACACTGCCCAGCAGTGCCGAGTCTAGATTGATACTTTCGGGGTGTTTCGGGGCGGAAGCCAGCTTTTCCCTCAGCTATTCCTCACCGCCACCGGAGGGTGCCTCAAGCAAGAACCCCCCCGGGAAGCCAATCGAAGCCGTTGAATCCCAGAATGTCGGTGGGGGAGCCCACAGGAAGGGCAAGATGGCCAGTTCGAGCACGCGAGGGACTCTGATCGGCATCGGCGTCGTCTGCATCATCGCCGGGTTCTTCTTCTCAACCTTGGTCTGCGGGGTTGGGTTCCTCTTCGTAATCCTCGGCGTGGTGATGTGGCCACGGGGTGAGGATGAATGGAGTCCGCCTCCGACACGCGACGCAGATCAGCCGCCCACCCATCGCGCAGTCTGGAAGCCGACCTACACGTCGAAGCGCAGAAGAAAGCATTGAATCCCCCTCCAGTCGATTCCGTGTCGACGGGGCGTTCCCGGGAGATTCGTCGGTAGGGTAGGCACGCGTTGCCGGGGTCGAGGCCGTGCGGCGCCGCGAAACGGTTATCCTCTCTGGGGCGCCTCCGGGGCGGGAGAGAGTGGAGAGATGCAGCCGCCTCAAGTCAAACCGCCTCGCGGAGTCACGGTCGGCATCGCCGTGGAACTCTTAGGAATCGCGTTCGCGGTGGCCACATTCCGCAGGGAAGAGATCCTGACAAAGTGGAAGTGAGTCGCTTGGTTCCGCGATGTGCCCTGATCTGGGAACTTTCGGGTTTCTGTGCGGGCGTCGTTCATACGTTGCATCCTGCATGTAGGGTCAGCGGAACGAGGCCATCGGGAGGTTCGAGCTGGAATCCATAGAGGGGGCGAAAGCACGCTAGCGATGAAACGACGACTCATACTGATGGGCTGCATCCTCTCGGCCCTTGGCGCCATCCTGCTAGTCGCACGCGGCTACTCACCGGCACTCCTGGGCATCCTCGTCGTGGGACTGATCCTACTGGTTGTCGGGCTGCTTTGGAGGAAACCGAAGAACGCGAATGGCGTTCGCGAGGAAACGGACTAGGCGGGGCGCAACGCTCAAGACCGTGCGAGGATGTGCCGTCTGCGTGCCATCCCGGGCCGCCGCAAAGGAGGTGGAGGAGTACCTCGCGCGGGTGCCTCCCCACTTCCGGGTCGCCCTCCAGCGGCTGCGCAAAACCATCCGAGCCGCCGCGCCCGAGGCGGAAGAGGTCATCAGCTATCAGATGCCCGCGTTCCGGCAGCACGGGCTGGTCGTGTACTATGCCGCGTTCCGGGACCACTGCAGCCTCTTCGTGCCGAGCACCGCGATTCGCCGCCGGTTTGCCGCCGAATTGAAGCCGTTCGAAGCGGGCAAGGGGACCCTCCGGTTCACCCCGGAGCGGCCCATCCCCGCAGACCTCGTCACCCGGCTCGTAAGGGCCCGCGTCGCTGAGAACGTGGCCAAGCTCGTAAAATAGCCGCGTCTCCCGGTCCGCCCCGGTCGAGCGCGCGCCCCGTCCGTCAACATTATCCCCCGCGGTTGCGTCAGGGGCGCGAGGGGAATCCATGGCCGTCGATTTTGCGATCAAGCGCTCGCCGAAGTACCGAGTCGTGTCCGTCCGCTGGGTCGGACCGTACCAGGAAAACCGTATCCGGAAGGAGTGGGAGGGCCTCGCGAA
>DASQGG010000160.1 GCA_035632695.1 Thermoplasmata archaeon | reverse complement strand
TCGCTTTCGTCTCGCACGCCGCGAAGCGCGCCATCGATGGCATCTATCTGGTTCTGCAGGGTCATCACAATCACCAACAGCGTCACGTTCAGCAACAACAGCGAAACCCCGACGCCGAAGATGCCGTACAGCGATGTCAGTGCCAGGAAGACGATTGTCTCCAGGAACAAAACCAACCAACTGATGTAGACGGCCCGTCTTCCTCTCTCCTTCCATTCCCGAAGTGGCGCGCCATTCGGCATTCGTTACCCCCCGTTCACGGCAAGCGAGGCGGTCTCCTGAGCAGGACCGCCGACAGCGAATGATAACCGCTGCGCCCTATATCATGTCGAGGGCGCAGTAAACGGAGGGTGCCTCCGGCGCTGGAATGCGGGTTAACCACCTGCGACCTATCGTGTGTAAAAAGGGTTAAACGGGCTGCCCGATATCCACCGCGCGTGATGCCCTCCGACGTCTCCAAGCTCCTCGAGTCGGGGCTGGACCTGGAGACCGAGTTCGAGAGGGCTACGAAAACGCTGGAGTCCATCGGACTCTCCAGCTACGAGGCGCGGGGATACATCGCGCTCGTCGCCCACGGTTATGGGAGTGCGGAGACGATTGCCGCGACCGCGAAGATACCGCGCACCTCGGCGTACAAGGTTCTCCAGAGCCTGTGCTCCAAGGGCTTCGCGATCTCCACGCGGGGCCGGCCCACGATCTTCAAGCCCGAGGCCCCGGGCAAGGTGAAGAGCCGCGTCATGGACCACCTGGAGGACACGTTCAACAAGCTGGACCTCCTCCACGAGGTCCTCCGGGACAGGGGCGAGCCGCAGCTCGTGTACACGATCGGCGGGAAGGAGCGCGTCCTCGAGAAGATCGGGGAGCTCCTCGACAAGTCCGGGGAGACGTTCATGGTCTCCACACCCACCTTCTCCGAGATCCGGGAGAACCTCGGGAAGAAGATCGAGCACGCCGTGGACCGGGGCATCCGCTTCACGATCATCACGGAGCCCGGGCAGAAGATCCCGGAGGGCGCGACCGCGGTCTACCGCAAGGGGCTCATCGCCACGGATGTGATCGTGGACGGGTCGAGTGCGCTCATCGCCTCCCCTGACCTGTCGGCGTGCGGCTACACGGACAACGCGTCCCTTTCCAAGCATCTGGAGAACTTCCTCGAGATCATCATGAACCTCAAGGAGTGACGGGCCGTGCCGACGGCACGGGACTCCTTCGACGTGGTGGTCGTGGGCGCCGGACCCGCCGGTGGCCTGGCGGCGGAACGCATCGCCCGCAAGGGGTATGAGGTCGCCCTGCTGGAGGAACACCGGGAGATCGGCGAGCCGATCCAGTGCGGCGGCCTCGTCACGCCGCGGGTCTTCGACTACGTGAAGTGCAAGGAGACCATCATTGGAGAAATCCATGGCGCGGAAATCTTCTCGCCGAAGGGGCGGTGCCTCCGCATCGACGGCCACGAGACGGAGGCCGTGGTCGTCCACCGCGCCATGTTCGACCGGGCCATCGTCACGGAGGCGGTCCGGGCGGGCGCGCACACCTTCCTGGGTACCCAGGCCCAGACGGGCGCGTACAAGGACGGCGGGGTCGAGGTCGTGGTGGATCGGGACGGCCAGATGAGCAGGATTCGCGGGAAGATTCTAATCGGATGCGACGGCGTCCGGTCGAACGTGGCCAAGTGGTTCCATATCCTGCGGCCGAAGAAGATCCTGCCCGGGTTCGAGGTCGAGTTGACCGGGGTCCGCGGCGACCCGGGTTTCGTCAAGCTGTTCGTCGGGAACCAGGTTGCCCCGGGCTTCTTCGGTTGGATCATCCCGAGCGGGGACACGGCCCGCGTGGGCCTCTGCGTGGGCGAGGGGAACGCGTACGCGTACCTCGAGAAGATGCTCCAGCGGCCCGAGGTCCGCCAATACACGAAGGGAGCGCAGCCCATCCTATACATCGTGGGAGGCATCCCCATCGGTTTCCCTCGGCGGACGTACGCGGACCACGTGATGGTCGTCGGGGACGCGGCCTGCCAGGCGAAGGCCACGAGCGGAGGAGGCATCTTCACGAGCCTTCATTGCGCCAGCTTGGCGGCCGAGACCGCCATCGTCGCGCTGGAGCAGGAGGACTTCTCCGCCCGCATGATGCACCGCTACCACCGGGCGTGGACGAAGTCCATCGGCAAGGAGCTCCGTAAGGACCTGGCCATCCACGAGAGCTTCGAGAGGCTCTCGGATCCACAGTTCGAGGAACTGTTCGAGATCTTCGATGACCCGGACATCCTCAAGCTCATCGAGGACACCGCGGACATCGACTTCCCGTCGAGGATCGGGTGGACCCTAATCCGTAGGGATCCGCGGATCCTGAAGTACGTCGGGAAAGCCCTCCGGACCATGATCGCGAAGACGGTGGGCATCTAGGTCGAGCCTCCCCCTGCGGCTCCTGCGGCTCGGCATAACCCTTACTCTATGTACGGAGCCTTGAGGAGGGTCTGGGAGACTTTCGGTCAGCCGAAACTATGAACCTCCACGTTCGTGAGACGGTGGCCGCGCTGGGGCCTGCATGGCTCGTCATGATCGCGGACGTGGACGTGGCGAGCATCGTCACCGGACTCCAGGCGGGCGCGTCCTGGGGCTATCACATGATTTTCGTCATGCTCCTCCTGACCGTGCCGTTGTTCCTCATTCAGGACGCCGCGGGACGGCTCGGGACCGTGGGCCGTGTCGGTCTCGGGGAGGCCATCGGACACAAATACGGGCGTCGGACGGCCCTCTTCGCGGCGCTCCCCATGGCGGTCACCGACTTCCTGGAGTACGTCGCGGAGTACGCGGGCATCGCGATCGGGCTGACCCTCCTCGGCCTGCCGGTCCTCCTCGGACTCCTCGTGGCCTACGGGGTCCACATGGCGATCGTGGTCGGAAGGGAGTACCGCCAGGCGGAGATCCTCCTGCTTCCGGTGAGCTTCGCCCTCGTCGCAACGCTGGTGGCATCCGTCCTCCTTTTCCACGTCGACCTGGGCCAGGTTGCACGGGAGGGGCTCTCTCCGATCCAACCGTACGGGGACCCGTCCTTCCGCTATCTGGCGGCGGCAAGCATCGGGGCCGTCGTGATGCCCTGGATGCTCTACTTTCACTCGGGTGCGGACGCCCGCAAGGGCCTCGGGCTTCAGGACGTGCGCCGGGAGCGGCGAACCACGCTCGTGAGCGCCGTCGTGTCGGAGCTCGTCATGGCGGCCATCGTCATCGTGGGAGTGCAATTGCCCGCGTTGGGAGGCGCGGTCGGCGTCCAATCCGCAGCGGGGGTGCTCGCGCCCATCGGTCCCTTCGCCACGACAATCGTGGGCATCGGATTCCTCGCCGCGGGATTCCTGGCCCTCGTCGTGGTCTCCATGGGATCGACCTGGGGCGTCATGGAGGCCGCGGGCACCACCTCCCGTCGCTCGTTGCTGTCCATCTATGTCGGCGAGAGCGCGCCGGCCCTGCTTCTCGTGGTCTTCACGACGAGCTACGTGCCCCTGATCCTGGGGCTCATGGTCTCCTTCACGGTGATCATCATCCCCTCGCTCTTCTTCCTCGGCAGGCTCGTCTCGGATCCCGACACCATGCGGGGCAGGCCCTTCCGGCGGACCGAGACGATCGCGTTCTGGGCCGCGTCCGCCGCGGTCGTGGGCGGCGGCCTCCTGGGCATGCTTGCGCTTTGAGCGTGGTGCACCCGGGGGGAGGCGTCGCGGGGAGCGAGCTCCACGGGACCGCGCCTATGGGAAGGGTCCGCGACGACGACCCGTCCTACCCGGCGACGCCGCCCTTCGCCGCCTCGCGAAGCAAGGGCTTCTTCTTCAGAATCTCGGAGACTAGGAAGGGGAGCAGGGCCATCCCTACAATCCAGACCCACTCGAAGGGGCCCAGGGGCATGAGCCGCATGAACTCCGCGGCCGCCGGCACGTACATGAGGAGGCCGTACACGCCAAGGGCGATGACCATCGTCGGGACGAGGAACCGGTTCGCGAACAACCGCTCGATCTTCGCACCCCGTTGGGCCAAGGTGGTGACGATGAGCAGGATCTGACCGACGATCATCACGCTGAAGCCCACGCTACGGGCGTACGTGTCGCCGAAGGGCAGGGCGACGAGGTACGCGAAGAGGGTAGCCAGGAAGAGGACCGTCCCCACCACGATCAGGTCGAGGAACTCGCCGCGGTGCAGGAGCTTCGTCTTCTTCTCCCGCGGGCGACGGCTCATGATCTCGGTCTCCTCGGGCTCCTTCTCGTACACGATCGAGATGGCCGGGTGGAGGACGAGCTCGAGGAACACGATGTGGACGGGCATCAGCAGGAGTGGGA
>DASQGG010000159.1 GCA_035632695.1 Thermoplasmata archaeon | reverse complement strand
AATACTGGAGGTAGTTCGTGAAGACGATCGCGAATACGGGGAGGGCCACGATCTCCGCGATACACATGCTCCACCCCGCGATGAACCCGTAGAACTTGTCGAAGGCGACGGACACGTACGCGTACGAACCTCCGACGTTCGGGACGTAGTAGGCGCAATACCCAAACACCATCGCGAGGACCATCGCGATGGCGCCTCCGATAATCCAGACGACGATCGCGAAGGGACCGATGAGTCCTGCCGTGAGCCCGGGCACAATGTAGATGTCGCTCCCTACGATGGCCCCGATGACGATGTTCATCAGGTCGAAGTAGGAGAGGCTTCGTCGAAGCTCCAGACGGACCCCCCAGGATTCCCATCGGACGTGTGGGCTACGGTCACACCAGATCCAACCCTTCGGCGGTGATCCCTCCGGGGCATATGGCCCCCAGCAGTCGCGGGTCGTTCGTTGATCTCAGAACGTTCCTTCGTACCGCCTCCCGGCCCCGGAACGCCGGGGGTCTACATAGCCTTGCCCGGGCCGGGTGCGCGTTCACTTCGCGTGGTCCGGTGGGTCGGAGGGTGTCGCGGGGGCGGGCACCGACGGGCCGCTTCGGGCCGGCTCCCGGAGGAAGAAGATCACGGAGAATGCGGAGATCGCGATCAGGCTGAGGGCGATGAGGGCGAAGGAGAGGGCGCCCACCGTCTGGGTTACCGTGCCTCCGAGGATGGGGCCAACGATGAGTCCGGTCCCGAAGATCAGGGAGTAGATTCCGAAGCTCGTGCCCGAGATCGAGCGGTCGATCACGTCGCCGAGGTAGGCGAGCGCCGCGGGCGGGAAGGTCCCGGCGCCGAACGATGCCGCGGCAATCCATGGGGACATGTCGTACAGGAACTTCGGATCCATGCCCCCGCCGGGCCGGGTCGCCAGGGAGAACAGGATTGCGAGGCCGCCGAAGCATCCCAGGCCGATGAGCATGAACGGCCTCCGCAAGCGGGCGATGTCGGACCACCGACCGAACGCGACCAGGGAGATCGCGAGCGGGACGCCGAACGCGAGGACGATGACGAGCAGGGTCATCGTGGGGATCTGGGGGCCTCCGCCGCCGTGGCTTCCGATGATTTGGTCCGTGAACGTGAGGACGTAGCCGTAGAGCGCCACCACGGGGATGTAGACCGGCAGCAGGCGGACGATGTCCCGGTTGCGGAAGACCTCCATGAGGAGCCCGACCGTGCCCAGGGGCGGGGCCGGCGAGAACTTCGCATCCTGGACGAAGAACTGGA
This sequence comes from Thermoplasmata archaeon, assembly GCA_035632695.1. Lineage (NCBI taxonomy): Archaea > Methanobacteriati > Thermoplasmatota > Thermoplasmata > Thermoplasmata archaeon. The sequence goes on along the minus strand of DASQGG010000159.1, from coordinate 10,497 downwards.
CCAGGACCACGGAGATGAGGACCCCCACTCCGCCGACCAGGAGGACCGCCTCGGGGCTCCAGCCGAACGCGGAGAGCGCGAGGAACCCCGCGCCGAACCCCGCCGCGAGGCCGCCGAACGTCACGAGGTCGAACACGGCCATGAGCTGCGCCCGGTTCACCAGGGAGGTGTGGTCGTTCACCATGGCCAACGTGGAGGCCACCTTGGCTCCCGCTCCGATGCCGAACATCGCGAAGAAGACCGCGACGAGGGTCGCCTTGGTCACCTCGGACAACGAGGAGCTGATGCCCACGATGAAGAGGAAGACCGCCGCCGCGGTGATCACATGGGCGAAGATGAGGACCCGCTTGCGGCCGCGCTCGTCGCAACGCGCCCCGAAATAGCCCACCGTCGCGATTTCCGCGATCGGGTAGACGGCGAACAGGAGGCCGTGCCAGAACGCGTTGCCCGGCTCCGGGAGGATGACGTCCTGCATGACCGCGACGCCCGCGAAGGCCGCGGCGCGCATCACGAACGTGGCGAGGTAGAGCGCGGTCAGGTTGCTCACGTCGGCCCGCTCGAGCCCGAGGAACCGCTGGAGGAACCGCGTGGGCCAGTCGAACAGCCGGATGGGGTCAACAACCTGACGGGCGCTCGGGGCCGCCGCCGGTGCCACTCCGTCGGGGCCATATAGGCTTATCCCGCCGATTATCTGCGACCGGGGTCTGCGACCGGGAGACGAGGTCGCGGTATTTCGCCTTCCGCCCCAGGGCTGCAAGAGTCGCACGCTTGACATTCACCGCGGAATTCTTAAGTACAGAAGGGATGACTTGGGCGCAGACAGGAGGTCTTCCCCTGTTCTGTAACAAGTGCGGCCGACAGCTCCCCGACGGTTCCGTGTTCTGCAACTTCTGCGGCGCCCAGCAGGGCGTCATCCCCCAGGCCGCGGGCGCCCCGATGGCCCCGGGCATGCCGCCCCAGGCGGCTTCGGGCGTCCAGCCCTACAACCCGGCGGCCCCCGTGCAGGCGGCCGCAACGCCCCCCCTGCCGCAGAATCTGAAGTGCAACTCGTGCGGAGCGCCGCTGAAGCCCTCGACGGGCTTGGCGGTCATCGTCTGCGAGTACTGCGGCGCGGCGACCACGATGGGCGTGAGCGGAGCCCAGGTCATCCAGAAGCACTACATGCTCGCGAGCGCGATCGGCCAGGAACAGGCCCTGAACGTCGGGGGACAGTGGCTCAACAAGGGCATCCTCCGGCGGCACGTCGCGGAGAAATCGGACCTCGGGAACACGATCCTCAAGTTCGTCCCGTACTGGGTCGTGCCGACCACGATCGTCGCGGACTACCAGGGGACGCGCGGCGCAGGCGTCGCCCAGATGCGTTCGGAGAGCACGGGCGGCAAGCTCCTCGGCGGCGCGCTGTTCGCCCTCCAGGCCGCCGCGGCGGCGAACCAGAACCAGAACCGGAACGTGCAGCCCCAGGTCCAGCGCGTGCGGGACCGGATCCAGATCGCCAAGAACATCCCCGTGGTTGCGGTCCGGGGGTACAACAAGTACCAGCCCGAGGGGGGCTACGAGTTCAACGAGGCCGCGAAGGTCGCCTTCGACAAGCGCCAGAGCGGCGGCTCCGAGGTCATGGACGGCGACGTCGCCGAGGCCGAGGCGAAGCAGCTCGCGGGCGGCCAGGCGCAGAAGATCGCGGAGCGCGAGGCGAAGAAGCGCGTGGACACCCTTGAGTCGATCCAGGTCTTCCCGACCATGGCCGACGGCGAACTCCTCCACGTCCCCGTGTGGTTCATGGAGTACCAGTTCAAGGGGAAGCCCATGTTCATCGCGATCGACGGGAACGCCGGGCACGTGATGAACGGGGAGCGGCCCGCGGTCGCGCTCTGGTGACCGGATTGGGGCATCCGCCGGAGTTCCACCCGCACCCCTAAATACATAGATTTCAAGAACGATACCGTAGAAGGCTAGGCGAACATCATGCCGGACATACGAGAGCGCGTCGAGGAAGACCGTGGCCTCATCAAGAAGATCCAGCTCAAGATCCCCGGGTACGCAGGGTACCGGCGTCGGGAAGACATCCGGAACGCGGACATCCTCCTCCGGAACCAGGTCGCGGACCAGGTCAAGAAGGTCCGGTCGGACCTCGAGGGGGTCCGGGACGGGCTCGCCGCGGCCGGCAAGTACCAGGGGTTGCAGCCCATCGGGAACCTGATCTTCCTCCTCCAGGCTACGGAGGCCAGGGTCCGCCACGCGGAGGGCGGCTACTCGGGCATCAGCGCCAACGTCCGCGTCGAGGAGCCCGAGCTCGACAAGCTGTACGAGTACGACTACACGATGCTGGACACCCTGGACAAGTGCGCCGCGGTGATTCCCATGCTGCAGTCCGCGGCGGACCCCGCGACCTTCAACACGACCCTCAAGGCGTTCCAGGACGCCCTGAAGGCGTTCGACCAGGCCTTCGACCAGCGCATGATCATCATTACGGCTACGAACGCGAGGTGAACACGATGATCCCGACACTCTTCTTCTTCGGCGGTGCGAAGCGGACGGACCAGACGGCGGGCCGCGGCGAAGGCCTGACCTCGAGCATGACGATCGCGTGGGACGACCAGTTCAAGCGGACCAACATCATGTGGAAGGTCCCCCGCAACATCCGGATGAACGACAACATCGTCGTCCGCGAGGATGAGATCGCGGTGTTCTACCGAGATGGGAAGGCGCTCGCGTATCTGGACAAGCCGGACCGGTACGCCCTCACGTCCCAGAACGTCGCGATCCTGGGCTGGCTCCAGAAGGTCTTCACGGGCGTCGTGCAGCAGGCGGAGGTCTTCTACCTCCAGAAGCGCATCTTCGACGGGAAGTTCGGAACCCAGGAGCCGTTCCTGTTCCAGGACCCCGACTTCGACATGATCCAGCTGCGCGCGTTCGGCGACTTCCGGTACCGGATCGGCGACCCGGAGATCTTCATCAACCAGTTCGTCGGGACCTTCGGCGCCGCCACGTCGGCCGACGTGGAGGACCGGATCAAGGACGAGCTCGTGAAGCAGCTCAACGTGACCCTGGGCAAGATGAAGCAGCAGGGCCTCAAGGTCGTGGACTTCGCGGCGAGCCTGAACGACATCGAACAGGGCACCCTCGCGAACTCGAAGCCGCACTTCGCGAACCTGGGCGTCGAGATCATCCAGGTCAGCGGCATGAACATCCCGCTCCCCGACACGGTCAAGGCGGCCATCGACAAGATGGGCGCGGCCCGCACCTTGGGCCGGACGAGCGCCGCGGCGTACCAGCAGTTCGCCGTGGCGGACGCCCTGACGACCGCCGCCGCGAACCCGAGCGGCGGGGCCGGCGCCACGGTCGGACTCGGAGCCGGCATCGGCCTCGGGTACGGCATGGGATCCCAAATCCCCGGGATGATCGCACAACCCCCGCAGGCCCAGCAGCAACAGATGAAAGCCTGCCCGAAGTGCGGGACGATGAACCCCGTGACCATGAAGTTCTGCGGGTCGTGCGGCGCGGACACGACCGTCGCCGCGGGCAGCAAGCCGTGCATCAAGTGCGGCAAGCCCGTGGCACCGGGGCTCAAGTTCTGCGGCGAGTGCGGGGCTCCGCAGGTCCTCAAGTGCCCCGACGGGCACGACGTGCCGGGCGGCATGAAGTTCTGCCCGGAGTGCGGCAAGCCCGTCACGCAGCCGTAGGTGTGGTCTGCGAACGAACCCCGGGTGGGCGCTCCGCCCATCCGGACCTTCCTCCTTTCATGGTCTCCCTTGAGCGCGCGGCCTGGCCTGCGTGCTCCTGTGGCCGTTGGGAGTCCCAACGCAACATCTAAGATGGGCGGGAGGAATCGCGTGGCAACCCGGAAGTGAAGCGCAATGGAACCCGTTCCCGCGTCTGCGAGCCCGCCCCCCGCGGCCCCCGAGCCCCGTCTGAAGCTCTCGAAACTCATCCTCTACGTCATGCTCGCGATCGCCGTCGTGGTAATCGCCGCGATCTTCGGCTTCATCCTCGTCTATGTGGCGGGCCTGACGCACCAGCTGTGGTGGATGGGCCTCACGAGCCTGATCTTCGCGCTCATCTGGTACATGGTGTACATGGGCTCCCACAACCGGACGATTGCCTTTCCCCTATCCGCCGCGTTCTTCGTGATCGGCATCGGGAGCTTCTACGGCTCCATCGCTTCGGACCCCGTGAGTGACCCGCTCAACAAGCTGATCCTGATGGTAATCGAGTCCATCTTCGTGGTCATCGTCCTGACCGCGATCTGGACGATGTCCCGACAGAGCGAGGAAGACAAGGTCCGCAAGAGCCAGCGCAAGGTCACGCCGTAGGCGTTTCGAGGTAGGCCTTCAGCGGCACCCAGTAGTTGTCGATCCAGCCCTGGCGGAAGCTCTCCGCAAGGCGATCCGGGACCTTGCTGTGGACAAAGCTGAGGCGGGTCCCCTTTCCTTTTCGCGAGAAGCGGAACATGACCTGGGAGTCCGGGTCGCCCTCCTCGAACTCCGTGGTCCGCCACGACTGCACGATGACCTTGTCCTTCTCGATCCGGAGGTTCTTCCCCTCGATGTAGCCGTCCCAGGCGGACATCTTGCCGCCAACCTTCCGGCTGATGCTCGCCTTCGCGCCCGTGAACGCGGCGTGCTTCTTCGGATCGAGGAGTGCCTCGAACACGGCGTGGGGTGTCGCATCGAACGTCACGGTCTGGCGGATCGTGGTGGACATGGAGGCGGAAACGTGCGACATAGGCTTAGAACCTTGGCCCGGAACGGGATCGGTCACACGAACTTGTAGATGTTCGCGGGGAGCTGGCCGCCCGACTGGTGGATCTCCTGCTCCATCTCCTCGAGCATGAGGATCCGGTCGATGGTCGGAGGGTGCGTGGCGAAGAGCTCGTTGGCGCGGCGCCAATGGCTCTTCTTCTCCGCTTCGACGGCCTTCTCGAGCTCGTACTGGTCGATCTGGCCGTCGCGGTTCAGGTCGTACTGTTGCATCCGCGTCCGCAGGTCCTCGTAGTCCTCGCGCGCCTTCACGGGGTCGCCGATGCAGAATGCCCGCAGGCCGGACGGCTCGGCATCGGGTCGCGCGAGGCTCAGCCCGTACGCGATCTTCGTGAGCGCGGAGGCGAGCAGATGCGGGTCCTTCGTGGCGGCGCCGCTGTAGGCGTCCGCGTACGATTCGCGCGTGCGGGAGAGGTAGAGGACCAGGAGCTGGGTGATCAGGTAGACGCAGTAGGAGAGGATGGCCAAGGCGATCGCGACGAGGATGGCCTGCCCGGCTCCCTTCCCGCGGACACGGCCCGCGCCCCGGAGGATCTCGAAGCCCCCGCGGGCGACCACGTACGCCAGGAGGGGCACCGCGGAGGCCCAGGTCATGATCGTCACGTCCCGGTGCCGCAGGTGGCCCACCTCGTGCGCGAGGACGGCCCGGACCTCGTCCTGGTTCAGCTGCTCTAGGAGTGGACGGTTCACGACGAGCTCCGCGGAGCCGACCGTGCGACCGAACACGAACGCATTCGGGTCCGCCACGTCGCTCACCCAGATGTGCCGTACCGTGGGGACCTTGGCCTGGGCGCACAGCTCTTGGACCGTGCGGTACAGCCACGGGTTGTTCTGCGGTGTGACCTCCTCCCGGCGGTGGGCCGCCCAGCGCACGATCGCCGGGGAGATGGCCCACTGGATGATCAGGAACAGTACGGTCAGCGCGACGACCGCGAAGAACCCGAGGAGCGGGTCGATCCCGGAGACGAAGACGTCCACGATCCCGAGGATTGCCAGAAGGAGGAGGGTCAGGATCCCGAAGACGAGGAAGATCGTGAGGTCGCTCCCGCGTCGTAGGGTGCCGAGGGAACCCATGAAAACAGCTATAGGTGGATTCTTCATGAGCCTTCCGACGGCATGCCCGAGCTCGTCGAGTCGATCAACTGCCCGCACTGTGGCGGACCCCTGAACCTGACCACGGGCGAGGTCATCGTGACCTGCCCATACTGCGGCTCCGCAGTCCGCATCCGAAGCGACAAGCCCTTCCTGCTCGCCCACTCCATGCTTCCGGCGCGGCTCGACCGGGACGGCGCGATGCAGGCGATTGCGGGCTGGATGGAGGGCGGCATCATGAAGCCCGACGACCTCCGTCGCGCGTCCCGCGTGACCGCGCTCGACGGCCTCTACCTCCCGTTCTACGTGTTCGAGGTGGACGCGGACACGACGTACCAGGGCGTCCTCACGCGCACGGGGACGAACGAGCGCCGAAGCGGGAACCTGGTCCGCAACTACTTCTGGAAGATCCTGGGTCGCCGCAGCGGGCAGTCCGAGGTCGCGGACTACCACATCCCCCTGTCCCTCAAGGTGCCGTTCGACACGACCCAGATGCTCCGGGATGCGCGGCTCCTGAACGCGGAGGTGGACGAGGACGAGGCGGCGCGCCTGGTCCAGGAGCAGGTGGACGCGCACCAGCGGGAGCTCCTGAAGGACGTCGTCGATGTGATGGAGAACGCGAAGACCCAGGTCACGGTGAAGGACTCCGAGTTCCTCCACGCCCCCCTGTGGTTCGCTACGTACGAGTACCGCGGGAAGTCCTACAAGATCGTCGTGGATGCCGCCTCGGGGGACGTGGTCCAAGGGGACATCCCCGGACCCAGCGGGGGATTCGGGGAATTTCTGAAGGACTCCACGAAGGGCATCTTCCGCCGCTAGCCGGCCCTACCCCTCGGTAGATTCCTGATCCTCGTAGTCGGCCAGGTACGCGCCGCAGTTCGGGCACATCTCCTCGTCCGGGTCGACCTCCCAGCCGCACTCGGGGCAGTGCTCCATCCCCGCCTCGGACCCCATAGGCCTCTCCCGGGCCTATAAAGTAGCGGCATTCAGTAGTCGTCGAGGGTGGTCGGGCCCTTCTTCGCGGGCGGCTTCCGCAACGGCTCCAGGGGTCGCTCTTCGCGCTCCGCGATCGCCTCGCGCCTCGTCTCGAGGATCTTCTCCGGGGCGGCGCTCAGGAACATCTCCCCACCGGGCTCGCCGACGAAGATCTTCTGCTTCAGATCGCGGCGGAGGCGGTCCAGCTCCACGTGCATCTTGCGCTCCTTGCGCCTTGCGCTGTACAGGAACGCCTCGTCTCGGGTGTCCTTCGTGACGAGCATGATGACCTTGCCCTTCGCGCTGCGCCCCGTCCGGCCGCGCCGCTGAATCGTTCGAATCTCCGAAGGCACCGGCTCGTAGAACACGACGAGGTCGACCTGGGGGATGTCAAGCCCTTCCTCGCCGATCGACGTGGCGACAATCACGTCGACCTCGCCGTTCTTGAATTTCTCGAGGATGTCCACCTGCTCCTTCTGCTTCAGGCCGATGTCCTCCCCTTTGGAGGATTGGCCGACGAAGCGCACGGGCCGGATGCCCGGCAGCTTCGCGAGCTCCCGCGTGACCGTGTCCGCGGTCTCGCGGTAGTGCGTGAACACGATCACCTTGGAGTCCGGCTTCGCCATGAACTGGTCCCGGACAATCCACGCGGTCTTCTTGAGCTTCGGATGCTCCGCGCTCGTTTCGCGCGCGATCTTGACGGCCTCCTGCACCTTGGCGTGCTTGATGAACTGGGTGTCCGCGCGGGACTTCGCGTCCGCGGCCATGCGGTCGAAGTAGGACCGCAGGGAGCCTATGCCCTGCGTCTCGGCGAGGGTGATCGCGTGGTTCGCCTTCATCGCGATCGCCTGCGCGGTCATCGCCCCGAAGAGGCGTCCGTCCTTGTCGCCGCCATCGAGGCGCCTGCGGATCTCCGTGCCCGCGGCGAGGATGTCCTTCGTCGTGGGCTTGGGCTTGCCCTGGAGGAAGCCGATCTTCTTGAGCCGCTCGACCTGCTCGTCGTAGACGATCTCCAGCAGGGTCCGAATCTCCTTCGCCTCGTCGGGCGCATCGATCGGGATCCGCTGGATCTCTAAGCCCTGGACGTACGGGACCACGTCCGCGTCGAGCTCCGTCCGGATCTCCACCGCGGTGATGCCGAGGTTGTTGCAGACCTCGAGGATCTTCTCCGCGGACGAGCCGGGCGACGCCGTCATCCCCAGGACGAGCCGTCCTGCGACCTCTTTGTAGACCGCGGCGACGTCCACGTACGCGTAGTCGCCGACCGCGCGGTGCGCCTCATCGAAGACGATCAGGCTCACGTCCTCGAGGTCGTAGCGGCCCGTGTGCACGTCGTTCTTGATCACCTGCGGGGTCGAGACGACAATCTTATTTTCCCGCCACAGGAGCTCCCGGTCCTCGGGGGAGGCCACCTCGCCCGTGAAGACGGCGATGCGCTCGACGATCAGGATCTCCCGCAGGGAGGCGGCGTGCTGTTCCACGAGCGGCTTCGTCGGCGCGAGGAACAGGATCTTGCCTCCCTTGCGGCGCAGGATTTCCGCGATGACCATGGCTGCGACGACCGTCTTGCCCATTCCTGTGGGGAGGACGACGAGCGTGGAGCGCGACAGGCAGGCCTTTGCGATGTTCACCTGGTACGCCCGTTCCTCGACCGTTCCGCGGCGGATGAGCTCGTGAGTGACGAACACCGGGGCGAGCAACGTCGGGACGGCTGAATAACCCTTTGTGTGGGCTGCGCGGACCCGGCCACGAGGTGCTCCCCCCGACCGGAAGATACCGTCCTTCGCTCGCCTAGTACGTCTCAACGGCGAGCCCGGTGATTCGCCCGAAACCCGTGTCCCGCGTGACCAGGATTCCCCCGTGGAGCCTGGCGGCAGCGGCAATGAGGAGGTCGACGGTCGAGGCGGCAGTCCCTCGTCGAAGCTGCTCGGCTCCCAGCTGCGCGGCCTCCGTCGCCACGGTCGCGTCGATCGGAAGCACCTCAAGGGTCTCCATCAGGCCGAGAGCGTCCCGCAGGGCCGACCCTCCTTCATAGTACGCGCCGAGCAAGGTCTCCGCTGCAGCGGGAGCCGGGGTCGCAAGCCGTTCCGACGCCGCTGTCCACTGCTGCACCTTCGCGACGGCCGCGGCTTGGCCTTCCAGGTAGTCGATGAGATACGTCGCGTCCAGGCAGCGCATGGTTAGTGCATCTCTTCGATTAGTTTCGCCATCTTCCTTCGATCGAGTTCGCGACCCCTGCGCAGGAACTCCCGGATCTTGGCGAGGTCTTCGCTCGGCACGTCTTTCCAGGCTCCCGCGAAATCCATGATGGACCTGGGCTTGCGCGCAAGGCGTTTCACGACGTCGCTGAAGGTTTCCCCTTCCCGCTTCTTCTTCCGGAGGAGCTCGTACGCCTCCCCGTCGAGGGCCACGGTTTTCTGTCCCATACGGACTATAGTGTTACATATAGGGATATAAAGATGACGGCCCCCTGGGCGAAACATCGTGTCCACACACGCCGCACGAGCCCGTGGTGCCGTTCGGGGACTGGGGAGTTGGCCCTGGGTGGCACATGACGTGTCGGAGAAGGCCGGAGGTCAAAGCGTGGCTTTGTCGAACATTGCGGGGTCGCCGCCGAGGGGCTTCGTCGCGTCGATGCCCACCTTCGAAGTAAAGCCGTCCACGGAACTCGGGTCGATGGACGAGCCGCGGACGCCGTGCAAGACGACGAGTCCGCGGTCCGCCTGGAACCGCGTGGCCACGGCCCACTCGACGTCCCGGTCGTCGTACACGTCGATGTCCTCGTCCACGATGACCACCTGCTTCATCGAGGTGTGCGCGCCGAAGGCGGCCATGATCGCGTTCTTGCCGTCCCCCTGGTGTTGCTTCCGGATCGACACGACACCGTGGAGCCAGGCGCAGCCGCCCTCCGTGAGGCGGACTGCCTTGACATGGGGCACGGCGCGGGACACGGCCTGGTAGATCACGGGTTCTCGGGGCATGCCCATGAACATGAAGTGCTCGTCGGATCCGCCGACGATGATGTGGAAGACCGCGTCGTCGCGCCGGTACACGCGGTCGACCACCAGGACGGGCTCCTTGCGCACGCGGTCGTACGTCTTGACCGCGTCGACGAACGGGCCCTCGTCGTGCGTCTCGTGGATCAGCCGTCCCTCGAGGACGTAGTCCGCCTCCGCGGGGACCGTCAGGCCGCTCGAGATACGCACCATGTCCACGGGCTTCTTCAGGCACGCTTGGGTGAGGGCGGATGCGATGCGGCTCTCGTCCATGCCGTACTCGACGGACGTGCCGCCGCCCAGGAGATTCCAGGGGTCGAGGCCGACGCACACGGCCACCTTGAGTTCCTGCCCCGCCTTGGCGGCCTCGCTGTACATGTGCCGCAGGTGGCGGGGCACGATGCGGCACGCGCCGCGCGTGCGGTCGAGGACTTGGATGCGGTGGAACGACAGGTTCCGCACGCCCTGCCACTCCGCAACCCAGACGCCCGCCGTGATGAACCGACCCGCGTCTTTGGGGAACAGCTTGGGAATGGGGAGAGCTGTAAGATCGACGTCGGAGCTGGCGTTCTTCTGGAACGCTGCTCGGTCGACGAGGCGTGTATCCTTGGGGTTCGTCTGGGCCTCGAGGAGCTTCGCGAGAAGATCCTCCTTCGAGATTCCCATGGCAGCGGCGA
>DASQGG010000158.1 GCA_035632695.1 Thermoplasmata archaeon | reverse complement strand
CTCGACGCTCCCGGTCGCGATCAGGCCGCCGTCCCGAATCACGGCCACATGGTCGCAGAGCCGCTCCGCGATGTCCAGGAGGTGGGAGGCCATGAAGACCGTTCCGCCGCCGTCCACGTACTCCTGGAGCAAACCTCGCAGCTTCCTCTGGTAAATGGGGTCCAGGTTGATGAACGGCTCGTCGAGGAAGACGAGCTCGGGGTCGTGGAGGAACGCGGAGGCGATCATGAGCTTCTGCCGCGTCCCCTTGGAGAGGTCCTTGCACAGCGTGTCGCGCTCGTCGGCCAGGTCGAAGAACTCGATCCAGTGCCCGACCCGCGCATCCACGCCGTCGAGCTTGCGAACGCGGGCGACGAACTCAAGGTACTCGTACGCGGTCAGGTAGGACGGCGGCGACTCGACCTCGGGGACGATCCCGACAAGGGACTTGACCTTGAGCGGGTCTCGCACCACGTCCACGCCGAGCACGCGGGCCTCGCCCTGGGTGGGCCGGAGTTGGCCCGTGAGGATCCGGAGCATGGTCGTCTTCCCCGCCCCGTTCGGGCCGAAGAGACCGAAGAACTCGCCCTTCTCGATTCGCAGGTCGATCCCCTTGAGCGCCTCGACCGTCCCGTAGCGCTTCACGAGATGGATGGCCTCGACGGTGGGCACGGTTCGTGCGACGCTTCCTGCGCTATATAGGATTGCGTCGTGATTATCGCCCAAGGCACTGCCGCTCCAGGCACGCAGCTTCATGCCTCCGGTCGGCCCTGCTGTCCGGAGTGAAGATCGTCCTGTTCGTGTGCGTGGAGAACACCTTCCGGAGCGTGCTGTCCGAGGCGATCTTCAACGCCCATGCACCGTCCGGATGGAAGGCCGAAAGCGCCGGCGCCCGGCCCGCGAAGGCAATCAACCCGGTCGTCGTCGACCTGCTCCGGGAGATCGGCGTGCCATTGGGTCCGAAGACGCCGCGGCTCGCCACCCCGGACGTCGTGGCCCGGGCGAACCGCGTGGTCACATTCGGCTGCCTGGACCAGTGCCCGCCCGGAACGCGGGGGAAGTCGGACGACTGGCCCGTTTCCGGGGCCACGGGGAAGTCGATGGGCGAGCTGCGCGGGATCCGAGACGAACTCTCGCGCCGGATTGATCCATTGATCGAGTCCCTCGGCAAGGCGTGACCGACGCGCGTTCGCGTGGGAAAGGTTGAAACGAGTCCCAGGGCTGCGGGGACGCGTGCAACCCATTCTCCTCACGCACTGCGGTGCGGGCTCGGACCGGTCCGTGCAAGACGCCGCCGAGACCGCCGGCCGGGTGGGCTTGGCCATCCTGCACCGCGGCGGTCGAGCCCTCGATGCGGTCGTCGAGGCGGTGGCCATCCTCGAGGACGATCCGCGGCTCAACGCGGGCACGGGGTCGCGGTTGCGGACGGACGGCCGGATTCAAATGGACGCCGCCGTGATGGGCTGGAACCTGGAGGCAGGGGCCGTCGCCGCGATCGAGCGCGTGAAGAACCCGATTCGCGTGGCGCGGGATGTGCTCCTCACGCCGCACATCCTGTTGGTGGGCCCGGATGCGGTCGCGTTCGCGCGAGCCCGCGGCCATGCGGACTACGATCCCACGACGCCCGCATCGCGAGCCAAGCTGGAGGAATCCCTCCGCATGATCCAAGAAGGCCGCGTGCCCCGGTACTACCGCAAGTTCAACGGTCTCGATCTCCACGAGACCGTCGGGGCCGTGGCCCGCGACCGCCGTGGCCATTGCGCCGCCGCGGTCTCCACGGGCGGGACCTCGTTTATGCTGCCGGGCCGCGTGGGCGACTCACCGATCCTCGGCTCCGGGTTGTACGCGGGACCGTACGGGGCGGTGTGCGCGACGGGCATCGGGGAGGAGATCATGAAGCGCGTCCTGTCGAAGTACGTGTACGATCAGATGGCCGCCGGGCGTTCGCCGCAGACCGCCGCGGATCGAGGCGTCGCGCTGTTCCCTCGCGGGATTTCCGTGGGCCTGATCGCCGTGGGAAAGCGGGGCTGGGGCGAAGCGTGCGACCGGGACATGGCGTACTACGCGAGCGCCAAAGGGCGAACTCTTTAAGGCACGCCACGCTATCACGCAGCATGGCACAGCGTGCGGGGGAGGCTTTGCGCTCAATGCGAAGGAGCGCGCTCACGAGCAAGATCGAGGCCGAGATCCGGCTCCTCCAGCGTCATGTCGCCATGCTCAAGGCGATCATGGAGAACCAGCCCATCGGGATCATCCGCCTGTCCGAGCTCCTGAACTTCCCGCAGCACAAGGTGCGGTATTCCCTGCGGATCCTCGAGCAGGAGGGCCTGATCAAGCCGTCGCCGGAGGGTGCGGTGACCACGGACAAGCTCGAGGAGTTCCTCGACTATCTCAAGGGCGTCCTGGACTCCATGTCCACCACGGTCGTGGAGCTGCGGAAGACCCTCGGATGATGCCTCGGGCCTCCGCGGAACAAACTATTTGAGTCACGCGCCGGTATGGCCGCGCGGGCCGTCGTAGCTCAGTCCGGTAGAGCCCCCGACTGTTAATCGGGTGGTCTGCGGTTCGAATCCGCACGACGGCGTACCCTCTGGAGGGAATCAGGTTTAGACAGCGGGCGATTAGAAATCTGCCCTATCGTGCCTGGCCACTCAAGGCTTGACGCACTTCAGGCTTGCTAAGGCGAACCTGTGGACTTGACCATGACAGCCCTCGTCGAGGCGCAATACGTCGACGGGCAGGCGCGGGCGCAACGTCCTCTCGATGGATAGTCGGGACGCTCATTCCCCCACTGGTCGCCCCCGAGTCGGCCGGAAGACGTATGCCGCGACCGAACGTTGCTGTCCTCGAATGAAGAGGAGACAGGTTCTGGACCTCGGCCTCGTTATCGCAGGCCTCGTTCTCTTCATGCTCGGATTCCTCACCCAAAGCTGCCCGCCGGGAAGCCCCGGTCCGCCCATCTTGTCCGGCCCGCTGACCACGGGAGGGTCTCTCAACTGCATGCGACCGGCGTTCCCCTTAGTCTTGGTGTTCTGGTTGCCCGCGCTCGTTCTCTCGGTCCTCGGCGTGGTTCTTTATCGCCGGGCGAGTGCGAAGTGATTCGGGAAGGACACTGAAAAGTGTGCCCCCGCCCCGTTCGCCCCCGAGCGGCCGGAAGATGGCGGGCCTGGCTATGGTCGCCCTGCCGTGCGCAGTCCCGGCTTCGCCTTGCGGACGAGGAGGACGAAGAGAAGCAGAAAGAGCACGGTCGTCCCGAGCATCGCCGCAATCCATTCGTCCCATTCCGTCCGCGACCAGAACACGACCCCAACGGGAATCTCGATGAGGAACGCCGCCAGCAAGACGAGCCTGCCCCTCCGCGCCGCCTGAAGGTTGCGAGCTCGCCGTTCCTCCTCGGACATCGACTCGAGTCGGGCGAACCGTTGCCGCCACCGTCGGTCGTACGACGGCAGGAGGATGCGGACCGAGCCGATGACGATGAGCGCACCGAGTGCAGCCAAGACGAGGTCGGGACCGGACAGCGCGTGACCGCGAGCGACGGCATACAGGGCGGCGCCGACGAAGTAGCCTCCGCCGAGAAGTCCGAGAATGGCCGTCACTTTCATCTGACGATGAAAGTCCTCCAGCTTGGAGCGAGGGGGAAGCGCCACGAGGTCAGACGTCCCTCGTAAGTGCAGCGGACCGAGCCGCTATGTACGTTCCGGTGAGGCGGGACGCGAACGAACCACACCGGCCGGAAGGGCTATGCAAACCCACTCAGGAGGCAGGGTGTGATTCCTTCCACTCGGTGCGAAGCTTGAGCAAGTGACGCAGCGCGAAGGTGCGGAGCCAGACCGTGACGCCTGCGAGGATTGCAAACAGAAGGAGAGCAACCTCAAGCGTCTCGACATCAGACAGCAGATGCAGAGTCTCGAGCACGACGATGGCAAGGAAGCCTCCCGCGAAGAGGGCCACGGTCCCGATGCTGAAGTCGATGACGAACCCGACATAGCGAGCGATGCCGGGATGGACCGATTTCATGTGTGCTTTGAGGTCACCTGACGGTAGGACGGTGCCACAAATCGTGCATGGCACATGGATGGTCTTGGCCCTTCGCTGGAAGTTCCGCAATGGCGCTCGTGCATGGAGGTATCCCGCAATGGCGATGACCCAGGGCAGCACGACCAAGATGAAGAATACCTCCGCACCGCGGATGAAACCGGCGAACAGCAAGAGCAAGGAGCCGACCGCCCAGACCGAAATGAGGGGGAGAACGAGCCGACGGTAACGCCGATGGGCTTCCACGGCGGCTTCGTGGGCGGGGCGATAGATGTCGGGGTGCTGCGTGAGTTCGTGCTGCTGCAGCTCGCGGAAAGGCATCGACTGGCCGCAAATGGGGCAGAACGGCTGAGGTACCCCCAAGTGAAGTCGTTCTGCCCCGAGCAGGCGTTGAAGGCTTAGCCTTTTCCCCTCAGCGGTCAGTGTCTGCGCCCCGCGTCGCCCCCGAGTCGGCCGGAACGGCTATGCCTCGGTAGCGGTGCGACGCCCACTCCCTGGTCGCGTGCTCCGGGTTTGAGACGGTCCTCCGCCGCGAAATCAAGAGGCCCCGGCCCACTTCGACGAAGAGCCACCAGGACCCGCCACAAAGTCTTTCATTCCGCTGGTCCATGACGCAGACAAGGGAGGTGGTATGAACGCGACATGACGCATCGGAAGGCCTCCCGGGCGAGGCTTAGGCCGTTCCGAATCGAAGACGCCGCGGACATCTGCCGCATCTACCCGATGTTCTTCGTGGACAACGCGGTGCACTACGGGAACAGCCGGCTGACTGTGGCCGAGGCACGTAGTCGGGTGGTCGGCGTTGTGATGTGGGGCCCCGGATTCGAGCCTGCATGGTTCGACTCTGGAGTCGAGCGGTGGGCGGAGCTCCACGAGCTCCACGTCCACCCGGACTACCAGAATCGAGGAATCGGAACGCGGCTCGTCCGAGCGGCCATTCAGCAAGCGCGGGAGGCGGGCCATTCCGTGATGTACGTCATCACGGACGACTCCAACGCCCCCGCCCGGCAGGTGTACGAGAAGAACGGATTCCGGGAGCACGACCGAATCGTGCGATACAAAATCAAGCTCTGACCCTGCGACCCCGACACCCGGACACGATGCGTGAGACACGACTCCCAAAAGAGGGTGTAGGTGCCCCCGCCCCCGTCGCCCCCCAGCGGCCGGAAGGGGCTACGTGTGCCCGGAGGACAACGACAACGATGAGGGCAACGTCCTTGGGCTCGGGAACGCCATCACAAACCTCATCTTGGCTGTCAACACCTACCAGGTTGTGGGGATGCTGTGAAAACCGACCCGGTTCTCTTCATCATCGACATCATCGTGGCCCTCGCCATCGACGGTGCGCTGTACGTCGCCCTCAGCCCGCTAGCGACCCAGAGCGCGGCCGCGTTCGGAGCGATCCGGCTCCCGCCGCACCTGGGCAACCAGCACGCGGTGACCGAGCGGGAGACTCCGCTTAAGAGGCTTTGCCGGAGTCTCGGGATGGAGACCCGGCTTGAGTCCTGGGGCTCCTGGTGAGGAAGCGTCCCGCGGTTCCTCGTGCGATTCTACCCATCGAAGACCGACCAGGGGAGACGGAGTTCAAAGACGGCACCGCGGATTTCAGATCCACCGGTCGTGACCCACGTCGACCCTTCTCATTTCCACCTCGTGAGGATCTGGTCACGCTGGAACGTGGCCTTGCTGACGAAGAAGAGCACTAAGTCCAGGGGCGCCATCACGGCGGCAATGGTCAGGAGACCGTTCGTGTCGAGTGTGATGACACCGATCTCGCCGGCGACGTAGATCGCGATGAAAGGGATGAAGGCTAGGCCGCCGAGCTGGGAGGCCGCCCGAACGTCGTTGACCCTCGACGAGGAGAGGACGCTGACCTCGATGCTGAGCAATGCAACAAGCGGGGCGAGAATCAGCAGGATGACGCCCATGCTCCAATTCGGGAAGTAGAGGTAGCCCAACTTGTCCGCGGTAACGAGGTCCATGAGCGTCATGAAGACGCCCGCACCTGCGAACGTAGCAAGCATCGCCGGGAGGAATGCAGCGATGCTCTTCCCGAGCAGGATATCGCCATCGGCCACGGGGGTCGCAAGGAGCGGTTCGAGGCTCTTCTCGACCTTCTCGCCGACGATGCTGTACGACGCGATGGGAGTGGGGACAATCGCGGGTATAATCACGAACAAGAACGCGAATGCGCCCAGGTACTGCGGCAAGGCTGCGGCGGGGATGCCGCCTGACCTCCTCCCGGCAAACTCGACGACCACGGGAAGGAGGACGCCGATGATGAGCGGCAACGCCACCGTCGTGTAGAGGACCACCTTCCTCCGGAGGATTGACTTGAGGTCCTTCTTTGCGATGATCCACGCATGTCTCAGGCTCACGTCTTCTCCCTCACCAGCTTCAGATACGCGTCCTCCAGGGTTGAGGACGACACGGACGCAGACTGGACGACGCCCCCCGCCTCAATGATGGCGCGGAGGATTGCCGGGTTCTCCTTCTCCGGATCCACCACGTCGATGATCAGACGACTGCCGTCCACGGCCAGGTTCACGACCGACAGCTTCCTTAATGCACCCAAAACGGCGTCGGTCACCTGTGCCAGTTGGACGACCGTCTTCCGGCTCCCCACGGACCGCTCGAGCTCCTCGGGAGAACCCAGGGCCATGAGCCGCGTGTTCAGGATCGCGATCCGGTCGCAGACCCTCTGGGCCTCGTCGAGGTTGTGCGTATTCAGAAAGATGGTCTTCTTCTGCTTCTTCAGTTCCAGGAGGAAGTCCCTGACGGTCTTCGCCGACTCCGGGTCCAGGTTGACGGTCGGCTCATCGAGGAACAGCACCTCGGGCTCATGGACCAAGGCACGGGCGATTGCGAGCTTCTGCTTCATCCCTTTGGAGAATGTCCCGGCCGCGACGTCCCTCTTCTCCCACAGTCCGAGCATCTCGAGGAAGCGCCGGATGTTCGCTCTCCGATCCGCCTCCGCGAGGTCGTACAGTTGGCCGTAGAAATCCAGGTTGTCGTAGGCGGTCATGTTCTCATAGAGGCCGACGTTGTCGGGCACGAGCCCGATCATCTTCCGAATCTTCGGCGAGTCGACATCGCTCCCGACGACGTAGTCCCCGATCCTCGCCTCGCCGCTCGTTTTCGAGATCAGGCAGCAAAGCATTCGGACCGTGGTCGTTTTGCCGGCTCCGTTGGGCCCCAGGAGGCCGAAGACCTCACCATCCTGGACACGGAAGGTCAGCGCGTCCACGGCAGTCAGGCCGTCGAACTCCTTGGTGAGGGATTCAGTCTCGATCACGACACATCGCCCGGCGCGCGATCTGCGCGGTTCCCGGCAGGGGTCTCCCCCGCGCAGATACCATACGGGAGTAGATGGTCCCCATATAAAAGGGCGCTCGATTGCCCGAAGTTGAATGCCGTCGGGCTGCTCGTACCCGTGCGATTTGTGATGTTTGGATAACGCGAATCCGTAAGGTGACGGAAACGGGTGAGGCCCTGTGTGATCGGAAGATGTTAGCCCGTCGCGCCTCCTTTGAGAAGCTCCTCAGGTAGTCCCATGCTCCCGAGAAGCCCTTTCGAAGCCCACGCCGCGGCTGTATGGCGGAGCGGGTCTGAGGAGGACGATCAGCAGAGCACTCCGAACCCGGGAACTCCTAGGTCTTTGGCGGTTCCGGGGGCGGGGGGTTGGCCGGCGGATAGGGGTACGGATACTGGACCCAGGGGCGGTACAGCCAGGGGTACGCTTGTTCGATCCGCGGCAACACGGGCGCGGGGCGTCCCGCGTCGAGGCCCTTGCGCGTCTCCAAGTAGGCCAGCCAGAACAGGAAGAGGGAGATGGCCGCGATTCCCTGCCCCGCGAGCGCCGCGGCGACAAGCCCTGCGCTGTATTGCGCCACCGTGGTCGTCCCCGCCGTCGTGGCGATGAGAGTCAGTGCCGGTCCCACGCACGCCCCCACCACGCCGAGGACCAGGGCCGTGCGCAGCCGGGACCGTGTCTCGGGCGTGGCGAGGGTTCGGATCGAGTGAACGAGCGTCAACCCCGCGAAGAAAGCCACCACGGGGTTGAGGACCAGAGTTCCGAGAAGCATGGGCGTCGCCGGCGAGCTCACGACGCCCAGGAACAGGCCGCCTGTCGAGGTGAAGACGAACGTCACTGCGGTCAGGACGATGTAGACGATCAGGAAGATCAGCGCACGCTCCATGGAGCGCGTCTGCTCCAGGCCGTATTCGTGTCGGCCCGCGTGGACTTGGTAGAAGCCGAGCAGGAAGAGGATGGCCGCGGCGAGCTCCGCGAGGACCGCGCCGCACAGCGCCAGGACGACCCCGACGAGCGGACCGAGGAGCGCGAGCGGGTTCTGGAGCAAGACGCCGAACAGAAGCCCCATCGCCGCACTGGCCAAGCCCAACACGATTACCGCGATCATCACGGTGAGGAGGGCCCAGCTCATGTACCCGATGCCGCGGGCGGTGCGGCCCTCGTAGAAGTAATACACCCTGTCACCGGCACCGCGGAAGGCCCGTCAAGCGTAATAAGGCGAACGGTTCCGCGTCAGTCTCGGAACGGACCCGATCCGTCCGAAGTCACGAAGCCTGGAACCTGGGAGCACAGCTGAACCGGCCGGGCCGAGCTGTCAGAGCAATCCCGCGAGGCGGCGCCGATCGATCCCGGACGCGGCCGCGCCCGAACGGCATCCGGCGCGAGGCGCGCGGGCTACTTGGCCTCCGGCTCCTGGATGATCCGGGAGGTGAAATCGATCATCAGGATCACGATGACCGTGAAGGCCATGAACGCGAAGGTGATCCATTTGAATCCAAAGACGAGGCCTGCGAGGATGAACAGACCGATGAACAGTGCGATGTACACGACGTAGAGCAGGGTGGGCACGTCGACGCGCATGGGACCCCTCGCCGCCTTCCTCGTTGCGACGCAATCCTCGCTTGGGTATAGCCTTTGCGCATCCGCGGCGCCCATCACCGGCTCGCTCGCGATTCGCTCCTCCCCGGGTCTGTCGCTCGTGAATCCTTAAGTAACGTCCGACCGTTGCCGCCGCGAGGGCCCGTAGCTTAGTCTGGTGGAGCGTCTGGCTCATAACCAGATGGTCGCTGGTTCAAAGGGCTCCGTGCGGTCCGCCCGGAGCCGGGAATTCCGGCCGGGCCCATCTTTCTCACTCGTACTGGGGGATCGAGGGCTGCGTGTGGTTGTGGTTCGTCGACCCGAGGAGGGCCTCCCGGATCAGCTCCCTCGCCCCGACGACCTCGTCCATGTCGCCGTCCCACTTCTCCAGGACGGGCCCGAACTGGGCCTCGATGAGATCGATCACGGACCGGACCTTCTTCCGGATCGCGTTGGACTGTTCGCCCGAGTAGACCACCGCGAGGTAGACGTATTTCCCCCGCTCGATCAGGATCCGATAGTCGCCGAAATCGAGCTGGTGGAGCTCGCGGTGCTCCCCGTACTGGAACGCGTCACGGACGAACTCCTGCACGGCGGTCAGCATCCCGCTCAGGACATCCTCATCCTTCTCGCGGAGGAGCGTCCGGGAGAGGTGGGAGATCAGGACACCATCGCGGTACACGAGGAAGACATCCTCGATCTCGACGTGGCTTCGACGCGTGAGCAGGAACACGATTGCGGTCCCGCAGACCGCCGCGGCTCCCAGGATCCACAGGAATGGCGTGAGGTCCTGGACGATGCGCACGGTGACGGGGAGCGCGCGTATGGAACCGAGGCCCGCGCCCTGGCTATTCGTGTACGTGGCCTCGAGGCTGTTGGTGATGAACGTCTGGGGTGCGAGCCCGTCCACGGTCCGGACCGTGAGCTGGATCGTCTCGGCGGTCCCCGGCGCCAAGTCCGCGAAGGTCCAGTTCAGGGTCGAGTTGCCGTTCGCAGGCACGGAGGACGCGTACGAGATGAGGCGGAGGTTGGGGTCCAGCTGATCCTGAAGCCACACCCGATGGGCCGCCGAGAGGCCGCGGTTCGCCACCTGGATCGTGTAGTTGAACGTGCCGCCGCTCACCACGCCGGTCGCACTCGACTCGATCGTGAGGACGAGCATGGGAGCGACAACGACCGCCCGCACGGTGATCGTGATTCCGGGCCGGGATACGAGGTCCGCATCCTGGTACTCCAGGCGGAGGGTAATGTTGGCATACGTGCCGTTCGGCGTTCCGCCTCGGGCTCCCAGGGAGAGCGTGAACGCGTCCAAGCCGCCGGCGGCGAGGGTGTGGCTGGCGCCGGTCCAATGCCACGAGTAGGACAGCCCCACCGCCGAGACATTCACGTCCGCGGTGTCACCGAGGTACTCCAGCACGCCGGGGAGCGTCACGTTCAGCCACGCGTTGGCCGCGGTGCTGCTCCCGACGTTGGAGGTCGCGATAGAGAGCGGGAGGACAGTTCCCGCCTCGATGGTCGGCTGTAACGGGGCCGCGCTGAGCCGGAACGAGGCTGCGCCCACGAAAAGGAAGTCCCGCGCCAGCGTGGCGAAGGGCAGCGGATTGCCGAGACCGTCCCGCGCCTCCAGCGTGCCGCCGATGGGGAGCTCCACACCGTCGGCAACGGTCGGATTCACGGTGAGATTCAGGAAGACCACGGTTCGCCCCGTCCCCACGTCCTGGAGCGCGAAATGCGCGGTGCCTAGGCCCACCGTGAAGGGGCGGCTCGCGTCCACGATGGTCAGCCGGAGGTCGAACGTCAGGTTGAGCCACGCCCACGAGGCGGGCTCGTTCCCTGCGTTCTCCAGGTTGACGATCGTCGCAGCGAACCCTCCCGGGGTCGACCTGGGTGAGAGGAACGAGACCCCCGCCTGGGAGAACCACGGGGCGGCCGCCAGCAGGGAGAGACTTGTGGAGTTCCTAGGCATGAGGTAGCCGTTCGCGCTCGTGTAGGCGATGTCGACGCGGTTCAGGTAGCTCTGGTTTCGCCCGAGCGACGGACCCGCGGCGACCGTAATCTGGAAGGATTCCTCGCGACTCTGCTGGATCCCCGGGAACCGGTACGCGAGGACCGAGCCGGAGCGGATCATGGTTCCACTCAGATTCCCGGCCGTGTCCGTGACGTATCCAAAGCCGGTGGGCAACG
Source organism: Thermoplasmata archaeon (assembly GCA_035632695.1). Taxonomy (NCBI): domain Archaea; kingdom Methanobacteriati; phylum Thermoplasmatota; class Thermoplasmata; species Thermoplasmata archaeon. The sequence continues at coordinate 7,363 of DASQGG010000158.1, read as the reverse complement.
TGTCGTTGACCCAGATGGTCCCGGAGTCCCGCCCGAGGTTCTGGAACGCGACCGTGTAGACGGCGGTCTCGTTCGCATGGATCACCGTCGCGGGTGCGCTCGAAAGGGACACGACCAGGATCGGGCCGTTGACGAAGACCGCGGCGTAGGCGGATAGCCTGCCCGCGACGTGGCCGCTCGTGTCCGTGTACGCGAGGGTCGCGTTGTCTTGGATCCACTCCTGGATGATTACGGAGCCCGGCACGTTCACATCGATCTCCAGCTCGTGGCTCCCTACGGAGACGTTCGTCAGGTTCCACCCGTATCGGTTTCCCGCGGACCACGAGGCCGGGACGCTGCTCCCGGAAAAGGCCAGCCCCGTCGGCAGCGTCTCGTTGATCCAGACCCTGCCTGCGGTCCCCGTTCCCGTGTTGTTGTACTCGAGGAAGTACGCGAAGGCTCCCCCCGCCTGGGGGCGCCCCGCCGAGGCGATGTCCACGAACCCCATGTTGGGCATGGCGACCTCCGCGAATCCGCGAGCTCGGCTCGCGACCCCGTTGTCCTCGATCGCCGCGACATCGATCCGGTACCGTCCGATGAGGAGGGGCGGGGAGAGCGTAGAGTTGAAGACGGCCCAAGCCGGGAGCGGGGAGGGATCGGAGGTGAGGAGGTTCATCGCGCCCGCCGCCACGTTCGTGCCCGCAGGTGACGTGATGTTGATCCATACGCCCGCGATCTTCCCGCGTCCGAACGGGTCGGACACGTTCGCGCGCACGACGATCGGGTCCAGGGTCGACCAGACGGGTCCCCCGGGCGCGACAGGATCGGTCAGCGAGAGCCCGTCGATGGAGACGTACGTCGTCGTGACGAGATCGAGGTGGGACGGATAGCCCGTGCCGTTGTACCGCAGCAGCAGGTTGTCCGAGCTGCCGGTCCCTCCCCCGTTGCTCCACAGGGACAGGCCGATGACGTGGCCGCGCCCGAAGGTGTAGTTCACATTCCCGAGCGTGAGGCTCATCTGCTGGTAGCCCGTGGTGGACAGCGTGAACGTGGGGTGCTGGGAGACCACGGGGGTCCCGTTGTCCAGGAGGCTCACGTTCAACCGGTAGGTTTGCGGCGGCACCTTCTGGGTCGAGACCCAGAGGTTTGCGGCGACCGTCATGGCGACGAAGGGCTTCGCCAGCGGGGGAGATTGCAGGAACTGAATCGGCTGGGGTGCGCCGGGATTCAGGGTGGACGATGCGGGGATCGGGTTCGTGGGGGACCCGGTCGTCAGAAGCTTGGTGGCCACCGAGGTGCTCCCAAGATACAGCTGCTTCGTGACGAGCCCGACGAGGACGGACGCGGAGGCGACGGCATTCCGGAACACAGTCCCGGTCGCATTCTCGGATGCCAGCGACGCTCCGACGGTGACCAGGCTTCCCGGCGGCGTGCCGATGGCGACCTGTCCCGCGATCGTGAACGCATGTGCGCCGTTCGACACGCTCTGGAAGAGGAGGTTCGGGAGCGCCGTGGGGGGCACGGGCTGAATGTCCGGGAACGCCGCGGAGACATTCTCCAGACCCGTCGGCAGCGACATGTTGATCCAGACCCGGCGGGCGGCCTGGGAGCCTGTGTTGTTGAAATCGACCGTGAATGTGGCCGTGTCGCCAGGGGCCGGCTGGGGCGGGCTGGCGGTCATCGCAAGGGACACGTTCGACTCCCATTTGCGGCCGAACGTGATGAAGTACAGGTCGAACGGCAACCCGGTCCACACCTTGGACGTGGTGTTGTACAGGTACGGCGTGCCGTTGGCGTACGTGTCCGCACCGCTGTCGTGCCACTCATATCCGTCCTTGGGCGGAGCCTTCGTCGCCGTGTTCTCCGCCACGATCCAGTAGACGGTCTTCGCCCACAGAATCGGGGAGGGATTGAAGGGGAAGCTCCAATTCACGGGCGTCGAAGCGTTGTTTGGCGACACCTGGGAGGTCGAGGCGAGGAGGGTCGACATCGCGGGAACGTGCCGGCTCGGGTCGTCGGGGTGGATCGAGACGACGAGCGGGTTCGTGGGGCCACCGTCGTTCCGCACGCGGAGCGTGACGTTCGTCAGGAGGTAGTCCTGGTTCACCAGGAAGGACTGGGCGAGCGTGATGTTCGCGTACACGCCGTACGAAGGGTCGCCCGCCCCCACGATCGGATTCGCCTGGAAGACCTGTTCCCCGTAGGCCCTGCCCGGGGTTGCCAGGAGGGGCGCACCAAGCGCGATGGCCAGTAGGCACAACACGGCCGCGAACGTGGGGCCAGGCAGGCGACGGCTCACCCTACGACCTCTGACGCCCCGTGGCGCGAGGTCTAGTTGACCCCCGCAGAGGCGGTTATCCGGCCTGATAATTTTTTACCAAAACGGTTGGGTTGTTTATCCGCCGGAATAACTTTTCACGACCCGCACCTTTTTGGCCCGGGACCCCTTGCATCGGAGGATGGACTCCCTGGGGCTCGATCCGCGGATTCTCGAGGTGCTCACGGAGATGGGCATCGAGTCCTTCACGGAGCCCCAGATCCAGGCGATCCCCCGCATCCTGGCGGGGTCCCACGTGCTCCTCGTCGCCCCGACCGGGATCGGGAAGACCGAGGCCGCCCTCCTGCCCATCCTGCACCGGATCCTCAACGAGCGTCCGACGCCCGTGAGCTGTCTCTACATCACCCCGCTCCGCGCGCTGAACCGCGACATGCTCCGGCGGATGACGTTCTTCGCGGAGCGCCTCCACCTATCGGTCGCCGTTCGGCACGGGGACACGAGTCCCCAGGAACGGGCACGGATCACCCGAGATCCGCCGGATGTCCTCATCACGACCCCGGAGACCTTCCAGATCCTGTTCACGGGACGCAAGCTGAGGGATCACCTGAAGACCGTTCGATGGGTCGTCATCGACGAGATCCACGAGCTCGCGTCCGATGAACGGGGCGCTCAGCTGGCCGTGGGCCTGGAGCGGCTCCGCGACCTCGCGGGTCACGAGGTCCAGCGGATCGGTCTCTCGGCGACGGTCGGCACCCCGGAGGAGGTCGCGCACTTCCTCGGGGGCGTGGATCGACCCGTTGAGATCCTGCGCGTGCGCATTCCGAAAGGGATGCGAATCGCGGTCGAGATTGCGCCGCCCGCGGTCGGGGACCGCGAAATCTCGGACCGGCTCCGGGTCCAGCTCGGACAGGGTACGGCCCTCCGGCGCGCGTACGAGCTGCTCAAGGGCCACCAGTCGACCCTCTTCTTCGTGAACACCCGGGACACCGCCGAGTTCCTCTCCTCCCGCCTAGCCACTTGGTACCAGGACCCCACGATCGGCGTGCACCACGGCAGCCTGTCCAAGGACATCCGGATCCAGATGGAGGACGACTTCAAGTCGGGGATGCTGCGCGCCCTCGTCTGCACGTCCTCGCTGGAGCTGGGGATCGACGTGGGGAGCGCCGACTTTGTCCTCCAGTACAACAGCCCTCGGGAGGTCGCCCGCCTCGTCCAGCGGATCGGCCGTTCGGGCCACGGGGTGGGCGAGGTGGCCGACGGCGTGATTCTGGCGACCCACGAGGACGACTTCGCGGAGGCGGCCGTGATCGCCCGGCGCGCGCTCGTGGAGGAAATCGAGGCCTGGCTCGTCCGGAAGGACAACCGGTCCGTGCTCGCGAACCAGCTCGTGGCCATCGCCGTGTCCGAGCGGTTCGCCTCGGCGGACGACACCTATGCAGCCCTGCGCCGCAGCTGGCCGTACCGCGACCTTCCTCGGAAGGAGTTCGACGAGCTCCTCGAGCAGCTCGCGACCCTGAAGGTCCTCTGGTCCCGGGAGGGCCGGTTCGGCCGCAGCTCGAACTCGCTCCAGTATTTCTACGAGAACATCTCCATGATCCCGGACGTGAAGACGTACCGGGTCGTCGATCTCGGGTCGCGAAGGGTCATCGGCACGCTCGACGAGTGGTTCGTCGCGGAGAACGCGAAGCTCGGGCAGAGCTTCATCATGCGGGGCACCGCCTGGCGCTTCGTGGACTTCAAGGACGATCACATTCTCGTGGAACCGGTCAAGGAGATCGGCGACGTGCCCTCCTGGGTGGGAGAGGACATCCCCGTGCCGTTCGAGGTCGCCCAGGAAGTGGGCCGGATTCGCCGGGAGCGGGATCTCGCGGCATACCCGGTCAACGGGTTCGGCGTCGACAGGTTCCTGGAGTACTTGGGATCCGCGGGGGCCGCCCCCCTCGCCACGGACACGCGGATTACGATCGAGAACTCGCGGGAGCTCATCGTGGTCAATGCCTGCCTGGGGTCCAAGGTCAACGAGACCCTGGGCCAGCTCATCTCGTCCCTGATCTCTGCCCGATTCGGTCAGAGCGTCGGCGTCCAGACCGACCCCTACCGGATCGTGCTCGATGTGCCCCGCAGCGTGAATCCGAAGATGATCGAGGAGATCCTCCGCCCCGCGGACCCGGACGCCCTGGAACCCTTGCTCCGGGTGATCCTGAAGAACTCCGCCTTCCTGCGTTGGTCGTTCGTGTACGTCGCGAAGAAGTTCGGAGCGCTGCGGCGCGACGTCGAGTGGGAGGCTGTGTCGATTCCTCGACTCCTCAAGATGTTCGAAAACACGCCCCTGTTCGAGGAGGTCCTCGACAAGGTTTTCTGGGAGCGGATGGACATTCCGCGTACCGTGGAGGTCCTGCGCCGCATCCAGCGCGGGGAGATCGACATCGTCGCCACCCACCTCACGCCTATCGGCCGCGCGGGGCTCGAGGGCGGGCGCCTCATCGTGTCGCCCGCGAAGGCGGATCATGCGACCCTCATGGCGGTCAAGGCCCGTCTGGAGTAGTAGACGGCCACCTTCCTGTGCCTGAACTGCAAGATGAGCTGGCGGTCCTCCGTGAGCGAACTGCCCGCGAAGATCGTATGCGCGAACTGCAACGGGGCCATGGTCGCCGTGATTGCCCCGTATGAGAAGGAGCGGCTTGCCCACCTGGATCTCCAGGGCTCGGACAAGGAGAGCCGCACGTTCGCGAAACGCCTGTTCACGAACGCGAGCTTGGTCATGGCGCACGGCCGGAAGGCCGTGCTCGCCCTCATGGCCCGCGGCGTGGGAGAGGAGACCGCGGCGCGCATCCTCCGTGGTTACCACGAGACGGAGGAGGACTTCCTGCGTGACCTTCTCGCCGCGGAAATCAACTACGCGCGGACGAAGCGCTTCTGGGACTGACGCCGGCCGATGCGCCGCGAGAACGAAAGACGAGCCCGAACGGCTTGGGGACGGGAGGACCGCTCTGCCTCACGGGCTCGTCGGGCCCTCGACCATCATGGGGCAAAGCCGCGGATTCGCCTGCCGTCGCTCAGCCGATTCGGCCTCGCGCGAGCACGTAGAGTTCCGCGCTCGAGGGCGTCGAGGCCTTGGGCTTGACGCCTTTGACCCCTTCGAAGTGCACGGCGGCGCTGCCAAGGAATCGGCGGTAGCCCTCTCCTTGGAAGACCTTCACCAGCAGGTCGCCTCGCGGGCGTAGGGCTCGTGCCGCGAAGGAGAGCGCTGCCTCCGCCAGGTCGAGCATCCGTGCCTCGTCGTACGGTCGGTTGCCGCTCAGGTGCGGCGCCATGTCGCTGAGGACCACGTCCGCGGGTGCGCGGAGGAGTTCGAAGATCCTCGCCTGCACGGCGTGGTCCGTGAAATCGCCTCGCAGGAACTCCACGCCCTCGATTGGCCGCACGGGGGCGAGGTCGACCGCGAGGACCCGTCCCTTCGGCCCCACGCGTTCCCGCGCAATCTGAGACCAACCTCCGGGAGCGGCGCCCAGGTCGACGACCGTGTACCCGGGCCGGAACAGCCCGTACTCCCGATCGATCTGGGAGAGCTTGATTGCGGCGCGGCTCCGGTACTTCTGGCGTTTCGCGGCGCGGTAGTAGCGGTCGTGCTTCCGGGATTTGACCCAGGCCTTGGGCACATCGCGGACCATGGGCGCGGAGGCGATGAAACTTTGGGAGCGGCTCACGCCCGGACGAGCAGCCGGACCGGCGGCTCCGGGAGGCGTTCGATTCTCCCCGTCATCTCGAGGTCCCGCTGGACGACCTTCGCGTACCACCGGGCCCGATCCTCATCCGGGAACAGGTCGGGCGGCACCAACTTGGATACGCCCTGGAACAGCTCGCGGAAACTCACGGGCTTCTTGACCTTACGGAGGTACGTCAGAATCGCGGCTTCCATGGCCTCGTACTCGGCCTTCTTCACGGAGAATCCTGCGGGGGAACGCACGGCACACCCGACGTCGAATCCCGACCCAGCGGATATGAAACCTACCTAAGGACTGTTCGACCCGGTCCTGAGGCCGGCGCGTGGCCAACCATCTAAATAGCCGCCATCCGCTTCCGGCCGCGGGATCCCATGGTCCGGACCTACGCGGAGTCGGGCGTGAGCCAGGACGAGAAGGCGGCCCACATCGCGGCGCTCGTCTCCGGGCTCACCTTCCACCGCCGCGGCACCGGGCGACCGCTCACCCGGATCGGCCACTTCACGGGACTCGTGGAGTTCGGGAAGTACGCCCTCTCCCTGTGCACGGACGGCGTGGGGACGAAGCTCATCGTCGCGGGCGAGATGCGGAAGTGGGATACCGTCGGCATCGACTGCGTCGCGATGAACGTGAACGACATGATCTGCATCGGTGCCGAACCCGTCGCGTTCGTGGACTACTTTGCGATCGAATTCTACGACCACGAAGTGGCACGCCAACTCGGGGTCGGGCTCAACCTGGGCGCCAAGGCGGCCAACGTATCCATCATCGGGGGCGAGGTCGCGGTGCTGCCCGAGATCGTCAAGGGATTCGACCTGGCGGGCACCTGCTTCGGGGTCGTGGACCGGAAACGGATCATCGACGGGCGGGCGGTGCGACCCGGGGATGTGATCATCGGCCTGCCCAGCCACGGAATCCATTCGAACGGGCTCACCCTCGCGCGTCGCCTGCTCCGGGACGCCGCGCTGACCGTGTTCGATCCCGTGGGCGGCACGAACGAACGGTGGGGACCCGCGCTCCTTGAACCCACCGCGATCTACGTGAAGCCCGTGCTCAAGGTCCTCGAACGGGCGACCGTGCACGGCATGGCCCACGTCACGGGCGGCGGGGTGCGGAACCTGGCGCGCCTCAAGCCCAACGTGGAGTTCGCCATCACGGAGCCCCTGGAGCCCCAGCCCCTCTTCCGCGAGCTCCAGGCCCTCGGCGGCATCGAGGCCGCGGAGATGTACCAGACCTTCAACATGGGCATGGGCTACGCGATCGTCGCACCGAAGGACGAGGCGGAGACGATCGTGAAGGGCCTGCGGCCGTCCGTCAAGGCTCGGGTCGTGGGCGAGGTGCGGAAGGGCGTCGGTGTGAGCCTGCCGGCGCTAGGCCTCCATTG
>DASQGG010000157.1 GCA_035632695.1 Thermoplasmata archaeon | reverse complement strand
TGACCAGGCCGTGACGGACATCAGGCATCGCCTCGATGAGGTGCGCTCGTTCATCGTGTGGACCGCCCCGCTCTACGTGCTGTTCGTCGGTGTGGGCCTGTACGAGAGCCACCTGACCGTCACCCTGGCGTTTGCGGTTCTCCTCGCCGTGCTCGTGGCCTTCGGTCTCCTCGACGGCCTCGTGCTCGCGACCCTCCAAGGGATTCGGGTCCAGATCGCGGTGCCCTCCGCGGACCTGACGTCCACCCGGGCGCGGCTCGAGCGCCTCTCGCGCTCGCTGTGGGTCGGCGGTGCGCTCCTGGGCGCGGCGGGCGCGTGCGCCGTTGTGATCATGAGCCTGGGCTAGGCGCGCATCCGTGCCCCCGTGGTGGCTCGAACGCGGATCACGTGCGGTTCCTTCCGTCTCGATCCCCGACGCGGGCTACCCATACAGGAACCTTTAATAGAACCCGTTCGTAGGCCCGCGCGTCCCGGGGATTTCCGGGACGATGTGATCCCGTGGACTTGGTGTGGCTCGTGATTCCCGCGGCCGTGGGACTCTTTGTCCTGCGGACCTTTTGGATCGCCCGGAAGCTGAAGCACGCCGCGAAGAGTGCCAGCGCCGCCGACGGGCTCGCCCTGCGCGCGGCCCAGCGCGCCCTCGGCGTGCATCGCGAGCACCTCCACGACGCCGTCGCGAGGCCGAAGGAGCACCTCGCCGCGGCGAAGGCACTGTCCCGCGTGCCCACGGTCCGGGCCCGTTCCCCCTCCACGGGACTCGATGCCATGGTCGAGGACTTCCTCCCCGAGCGCCGCCTGTAGCCTCCCCGACGCGAACCTTCTTGCGGCCCCGCCCCATCCCTCGGTTCCATGGCGGCGGGGGCCAAGCATCTCGTCGAGCTGAAGGCTCGCTACGAGGACCTGGGCAAGGCGCGCGCCCTGCTCACCGGCGCGGAGCGTGTGGGCACGTTCCGCCAGACGGACACGTACTTCTCCCTGGGGGACCGCCGCCTCAAGCTGCGGACGATCGACGGCCAGGTGGCCGGCCAACTCGTGTACTACGAGCGCCCGGACGAGGGCGGGGTCAAGCAGAGCCTGGTCCTCCTTGCCGACCTGCCCGACGCGAGCACGGTCCTCGAGATCCTCCGCCGCGCGTTCCCCGTGAAGGCGGAGGTGCGGAAGACCCGCGAAATCTACCGCCTCGAGGGCGTCCAGGTGCACCTGGACTCCGTGGACGGCCTGGGGCGGTTCCTCGAGTTCGAGAAGGTGGTCTCCGGGGAGGCGGAACGGGAGGCAGGACGCTCCCAGCTCGAGTCCCTGATCCGCTACTTCCAGATCGACCCGGAGGACCTCATGGCCTCCTCGTACTCGGACCTGCTCGGGACGTGAGGGCCCTCACCCGGTCGCGCCCACGGTGAGCGGCGCGGACTGCGTCGCCAGGAGGGAGATGTCCGCCGTGTTCACATGCCCCGAAGGGTCCACGGAGACGGAACGGAGGTCGCCCAGGGGGACCCAGACCATCGCATCGAGCGTGGCCGACCCGTTCGCCGTGGGCGCTGCGGTGATGTTGTAGACCCGCGGGCCCGAGAGGTCCAGCCCCGTGAGGTTCCACACCGTCGGCGACGCCCACGGGTTCGTGGAGGGGGTCCCGCCATGGACGGCGAGCGTGCCCATGTCCACGGACAGAAAGAGGTTCGAGAGGCTCCGCGCATCGATGAATGCCTGCCGCACGGTGATCGTGATCTGCACATCGGAACCCACGGTGGGGGTGCCCCGGACATCGACGGACAGGTCGAACGCGCGGAACGCGCTCGAGTTCGCATTCCGGAATGCATTCACCGCGACGCCCGCACCCGCGGTGGCCACGACGAGGACCACGACCAGGATGAGGACGTTACGCTCCTGCATGCTGCATCCCGAGCGGTTTCAGGGGGACGCCACCTAATTACGCTGTCGGTCTATTCTCGCAGGGTCCTTCGGCCCGGGGGATATGCGACCCGACGGTCATGACGCGTCCGCTACGGCAAGACCCGCGAGACGGCGAAACGTCGGCGCGCGTCATCGCTTGCTCGGCGGCTCCACGGACGCCAGGGGGACGAACTGCCCTCCGGGGCTCCCCGCGTCGAGCGTGCCCTTGATCGCGGATTCCTGGAGGATCGCCTGGTGGTTCCGGTCGCTCCCGGCGATCAACGGCATCGAGGGCACGACCGCGATGGGCTGCTTCCCGCCGTTGATCAGGTCGCGGTAGTACGGCGCCCAGGCGGACACGACCTCGCGGGGGTTCACGAAGCTCTGCGTCGCGTAGTACTGGTACCAGGCGCACTGCAGATCGCACGCGGCCATGCGCGCGCGGCGCTCCTCGGCGTCTTGCGACTCCACGTACGTCAGGAGATCGGAGTCGACCAGGTTGATCGTCTTCTCCTCGAGGACCCGGCACGGGTACCAGAGGAAGCCGTCCGCGTCGACGATGATCGAGGACGTGTCGCAACCGTGGTCCTTCAGGATGCCCGTGAAGTACCCCTTTGGCGAGATGATCACGCCGGGATACTTCTTGCGGAGCTCGAGCCCTTTGCTCGACATCGTCGTGAGGTCGGGCAGGTGGTCCTTCGTGTTCTTCAGGTGGACGGCGCACATGACGACCGCCTTGACGCCCGCGTCGTAGCAGCGCTTGATCTTCCACTCGAGCGCGTCGACGTCGTTCTTCGTGACCACGATCTGGACCGTGACCACGCTGCCCCAGGACGTGTACTCCTCGAGCTCGTCGAACATGTCCAGGTTCCGGTGGCCCTCGTCGATCGAGATGTGCAGGAAGTCGATGTACCTCGCGTACTCCGCCATGGGGTAGCGCAGCTGCATGTCCCGCTCGCTCGTCGTGAACAGGAGGTAGAAGGACTTCTCCCACTGGTACTTCAGGAGCTCGAGGATGTCGTCGCGCACGAGGGGGTCGCCGCCTTCGAAGCTCGTCATGATCACGGAGGAGCGGGCCAGGTTGTCCAGGATCTTCTTCACGTCCTCCGTGGGCATGTCCACCCACTTGTTCTTCACGTGCCAGCAGTTGCAGAAGGAGCAGGTGAAGTTGCAGCGGCGGGTGAGCTTGAAGGACGCGTAGAACGGATAGATGGCCTCGCCCGCCATCTTGTTCCGGAGGATGTACGAGCCCACCTCGAGGAACCGCTTCTTGGGGAGCTTCCTCATGGCGACCTTCCGGCCCTGAGAGGAAGGTCGGCGGGATAACCTTTGCCCTCACGAGCCCAGGCTCCCATGAGGAGCCCACCGCGGGAAACGTCCGAACCATTTCCGAACCCTGATAGTCCCCGACTTCGATGGGGGCCGTGGGGCGCTGCGTGCGGGGCGTGGCCTTCCTCGCGCTAGTAGTGGGCGTAGCTCTGGCCGTAGCTGCCCCCGCGGCGACGGCACGCGGAGATTCCCCGATCGTGCCCAGATTGGCTTCGTTCGTCGCCCGTTCGACCGCCAGCCCGACGTACTACGGACCCAATTTCTTCGTCCCGACGGCGCCGCTCACCGTGTTCCTCAACGCGAGCGCCTCGGGCGGCGCACCGCCTTACACGTACACATGGGATTTTGGGGACGGCGCGAGCCAAGCGATCCAAAACGCGACGCACTCGTACGGAGGGCCGGGTCTGTACGTCGCCCGGGTCACCGCGGGGGATGCGGCCGGGCGGCGGGCCACCAGCACCGTGGTGACCGGGGTGAACTCCTGGAGCGGCACTTCATGGGTCAACGCGGAACCGACTCCCGCACTTGGCACCGCACCGCTGACCGTCGAATTCGCGCTCACGGGGATGGGCATTCTGCCGGCCTCGTACGCGTGGGCCTTCGGGGACGGGGTCTCGAGCAACGTCTCGAAACCGACCCACACGTACACCGTGCCGGGTACCTACCTCGCGCGACTTAACGTCTCGAACTCGAGTCGCGCGACCGCGACCTACTCGATGACCGTCCTCGTCGAGGGGAACGGTCCGCTGGACGCGCTGGCCACGGCGTCCATCGTGGGGCTCTGCTACGCCCCCGTGTGGAACCGAGTGAGCTTCCAGGGATGGGCGGGCGGAGGCGCGCCCGTGTACGCGTACCTCTGGCAGTTCGGCGAAGACAACGCAACCTCGGCGGGCCGCGACGCGACCTTCAGCTACAACGGGACGGGATTCCACACGGCTTCCCTCACCGTCGTCGATTCGTCGGGAGACTCGGCGACTTCTTCGGCAAGTGTCTTCGCCGCGCCTCCCCCGTGCCCGCTGAAAATGGGACTGCCGTGGGTGCCCATCCTTGTCAGTGCGGGCGCAGCGGCCGCCCTGATTGCGGCAATCATCGTGACATTTAGACGAGAGAGGACCAAACGGCCGCCGTAGAGCGGGACGCTTCCTCGATCGCTCGCTCACGGCTCGGAAGCGCCCTTCGTCGGATGGCGGAACTTACGGGTCAACAGCATGAGCAGCACCGCCGTCGCGCGGGCAGCGAACAGATATTCCGGGGCGTACAGGAGCGCCTCGATAGGTTCGGGGAGACGCGCCACGGCGAGGGAGTAGATCACCGGTGGCATACGGAAGAAGAGGAGGAGAAGGGGAATCCATGCGACGGTTCCGGCCATCGCGGCGGACGCATCGCTCCCTCCGGCGACGAACCGCCTCAGGGTCGCCTCGGCCGCGACCGTGAGTGCGCCAACGGCCGCGGCGAGCACGAGGAGCGTGAGCACGGTGCCCACCGCGAAGCCCAGGGCGAAGAGTGCGACAGCCGCTGCCGCGAACGCCACGGCCTGAACGAATTCGGGACGCGCGAACCTCCACGGCCGCACGACCAGCAGGGCTGCCAGCGGTGCCAGCAGGAGCAGGATCGTCGCGGTGGACACCAGATCGCTGCCCTGCACTCCGAGGCGCAGGCCCAAGGAGTAGTTCGATGCCACCGCGAGGGCAAACATCGGCAGGGCCACGACGAACCCGCGGACGTAGGACGCCTTGGCGCTCACGGGCTTCTCCCGGGGCCCACGGGGAAGTCTCACCGCCAGGGGGACCAGGAGGGCCAAGGCCAGGACACCAAACCCCAGGAAGTCGACGCCTGCGAGGAACCCCACCCCAGTGCCTGCGGTTGCGGCAATCAGGAGGCCCGCCGGCTCCACGGTCTCCCGAGCGAGGACGGCATCGATCACGGCCACGGTTCCGATGGCCGCGAGCGCGAACGCGACGTTCGTCCCGAGGGACAGGGCGACGAACACCAAGTCGAGGCCTGCGGTCGCGAGGAGCGAGACCCGGGGGAAGCTCCGGTCCAAGTACCGACGCAAGGGTCGCCCGACACCCGCGAGTGCGACACCCACAAGGATCCACTGGTAGCTCCAGAAGTTGGCGGCGAGCCCGGCACGGAGCGCGAACATGAACAGGGCGAAGGCCACGGCTACGGGGATCAGCGGAATCCCCCGCAGGAGCGAGCGTCGCACGCCCGTGCCCATGGCGCCTCGGACGCCCGCAAACGCAACGAGGGCGGCGGCCACGACGACCAGGCCGAGGGCGAATGCCGCTTCGTAGAGCCCCGCCTCCCGAAGGTCCACGGAGGCCAGCGTGGCGTTGTAGGCGGCCCCCGAAGCGCCACGGGACCCCGAGGTCGCATCCAACCATCCCTGGGCTGCTCCGAGCTGCGGGGCGAGGAACGTGGCGGCGAAGGGGTCCGACCGCATCGAAGCGAGCTGGGCTCGCGCGCGGGCCACGAAGCCCTCCTGCATGAGCGCGAAGAGCTGCTCGGGCGTCACCACGGCGAGGTTTCCCCCGGTGCGATCGGTGAGGCCGCGGATCATCGTCGCCGCGTCGTGGAGATCGAAGCGGAACGTGTATACGGTGACCCAGAGGAAGTGGGGGCCCGCGTCCCAGGTCGCCATGGCGGCCCCGACCTTGGCGAAGAAGTTGCCCATCGTGGTCCAGAGCTGGGTCGAGCGGATCACGGGCGCTGCGGTCGACGTCCCCGCCTGCATCCAGGCGTCCTGGGTCTTCGCCTGGTCGTCGTAGTCGAGGACGAGGCCCGCGGGGCGCAAGGCGTCCACGTAGGCGGAGAGCGTCGAAGACCGGTACGGAATCTCGGAGGCCACGAATGCGTTCAGGAGCCACGCGACGTCCATCCCGGTCGCGTTCGCGTATCGGGCCGTGGACTGCAGATAGGGATCGAGATCGCCCGGGCCGAGGTAGTCCGGGTAGAGGTACCCCGCGCCGCTGGGGCCGAGGACGAACCGGTCGTCCGAGGTCGCGCTCCCGTAGTAGTAGTCCAGATAGGGCGGTGCCAAGTCCGCGAGAAGCGGGCTCAGGCTCCAGGCGATCGGGAAGGTTCCCCGCTCCGGCTCGGCCCAGAGCTGCCGCATGCGGTTCGCGATGAAGTCGAGGTTGTCGCCATCGGGCACGGCGACGACCACGTAGGTCTTGTTCTCAAGCCGCGGCGTGGGCGGCGGTGGCGGCTGCGTGCGGACCTCGCTCCGACCCATCGAGGTGAGGACGCTCAGGTTGGGAACCGCTTGGGACCCGAAGATGGGCTTGCCGTACTGGGACGCGAGCTGGACGAAGCCATTCTCCTCGGTCAGCGTGGGGCTGTCGAACCAGCCCAGGATGGGGACGCCATGAGGGACCGCTGCCAGGATGCGCTGGGTCGCGGCCAGCTCCGCGGGCGACGCGAGGACCCCCTGAGGCTCGTAGAACACGAACGTCCTCGTCGCAATCAGGTAGTCGCGCAGGTCGAGTCGGTCCGGCGGGAGAATCGCGAGGAGGTCGGGATTCAGCCGCGGGTAGAGTTCCTCGAGGGCCCGGTCGTACACTTGGGTCGAATCCGCCGTGGTCCAGTTGGACGCCGCGTAGTCCAAGACCGCAGGAAGTCGATATCGACCCTCGAGGAAGGGTGCCGTGTCGGGCGCCGCGAGGACGGCGTCCTGGAGGGACGCGACCATGGTTCCGATGTTCACGGATTCGGGGCGGGAAGGATCGACGACCGCGAACCCCCTCACGGAGGGCAGGTAGTGGGCGTAGACCCAATCCTGGGTGACGACGTCGTACGAGACCCCGTAGTGCGCGACCAGGAACGAGAGCATGGAGGACGCGTTGCCCGTCTCGTTGTCGAAGTCGAGGTAAAGCTGGGCACTCGCCCGGTTCACGAGACCTTGAATCGAGAGGAGCGTGAGCCGGGTCGACTCGTTCGTCGAGGCGGGCACCGGAAGGACGTGCAGGGCGGACGAGGCAGGCAGGATCGGGAAGGGATCCGTGTTCGGAGACAACCGTGCGGGAATTGCCGCAGAAGGAACGCCCGCGGCCCAAAGCAGGTTGGCCACCGCGACCGTGATCAGGAGGGCCACCACGACCAGCGGGGCCAGGGTCTCCTTGGACACCGGAAACCGGTGCGGGGAGCGTCGCCACGCACGGTCGGGGTCCTCCAGAATTCCCGCCTCCAGCGGCCGCGGGGATAGCGGCGCCCGCGGTATAGCCTTTGCACCCCGCACCGCCCGCGGCTGAGGCTCGGACCACTCAGGCCGTCACGTTCAGCCAGATAATCTCGCCGGAGAACGTCCCGCCCGATTGGCCGTCTCCGTACGCGCCGTTGAAGATGAGCCCCTGCGGGATCGGGTATTCGTTCGCGGTCGGGCCCCCCGCGGGCTCGTACAGCGGAATGCTCGCCAGGTTCGATGAGAAGTCCGTGACCGAATGGGTGTCGCTGTTGTACACGGTCGCGGTCACGTGGCCCGAGAACGTCCACGCGGCGGACGGGTTCAGGGGTTCACCCCAGATCGTGAAGAAGTCGCCCAGGGTCGGCGCGGGGTTCACGACCTGCGGAAGCTCCACATGGATGATCCCCGAGCCGTCGTGCGTATGGAGGACGTGGAACTGCCCGCTCGCGCAGTAGTACGCCGGGTTCGTGTACCCGGCCTGGTTGATCGCCCCGATGTCCGCGCCCTGGCTCGAGTCGTAGGGGAGGTGCTGGGCCGCTCCGTTGTCGTTGATGACCAGGAGCGGGTGGTAGTGCTCCACGGATCCCTCGACCCCGCAGTACGTGACCACGTCGAAGTTCGGGTTCGAGTGGGATCCGAGGATGTAGGGCAGGCCCAGGTAGCCCACTCCCACCACGAGGGCGACGAGGGCCAGGACGACGGCGACCCGCCGTGCAGTGAGGGAGGACCCGCCGACCTTCGCCGCACGGCGAACCTCGCGGTGCTCTTCGTCGGAGATGGCCGCCGACGGATCCCTCCCAGGGTGGACGTTCGCGTAGTGCCGCTTCATGTTCTCGAGCTTGACGCTCGAGTCGCACTCGGGGCACTCCCGCATGGACATGGGCACGGACCTAGACGACCCGTCGTATTTGGCCTTTCGGCGACCCGAAACGGCGGGCGACCCACCTGCGGCCGCGGGCGAAGGACGAAAAGGAGGCGGCGGATACGGGGGGCATGGCCTCGCCCACGCCGATCGGGGAGACGCGGACCGTGGTCGAGCGAATCATGATGCCCATGGACGCAAACCCCGCGGGCAACGTGTACGGCGGCTCGATCCTGAAGTACATCGACGAGGTCGCCACCATCGTGGCAGTTCGTCATACGCGGACGAACGTGGTGACCGCTTCCATCGACCGCATGGATTTCCTAGCTCCGATGCATGTCGGAGACCTGCTCATGCTCCGCGCGGCGATCAACTACACCGGGAGGAGCTCCATGGAAATCGGCGTCCGGGTCGAAGCCGAGGATCCCCGCACGGGACGTGTCGTGCACGCGGGCTCGTGCTACCTGACCATGGTCGCCCTGGACGGAAACGGGCGACCCACGCCGGTTCCGCCTGTGTCCCCGTCGAACGACGAGGAGCGCGCGTGGTTCGAGAACGGGAGGCGACGCCGGGAGCAGCGGCTCAAGCTCCGCGAGCGCCTGGGACAAGACTGAGTGGAAGATGCTCCCGACGGGATTCGCTCGACCCATACGTCGTGCCCCCGGACGGGGAACTAGGCACACCGCACCGCACTCAGGGAGTCGAGAAACGCGGTCTCCGAGCCCTGCCCCTTCATGCCGGGGCCGCTTGGCCTCGGCCCTTTCCCATTTGCGCGCCGCCAAAATGACGGGAAGGCCGGGAGCGTCGCGGCCTTGTTATCCCAGAACACACGAAATCCGGCCTCCGGCGAGCCGCGGGTAAGTCGCTGTGTCGCAGAAGAAGAAAGGAAAGACGCCCGTCG
>DASQGG010000156.1 GCA_035632695.1 Thermoplasmata archaeon | reverse complement strand
GTTCAACTCGAAAATCGCGGAGATCGGATCGGTGAACGACACCCGCTTCGCCACGTCGTCCATGCGTGTCTGAAAGCTCGGATCGCTGATAAAGCGACTAGTACATCAAGTACGAATTCCGAGTTCTAATTTTATCTTCCTTCGATTATAGATGTCAACACCCGCTTTTGCCTAGCATGTACGCGACGGAGGCAAACCCCAGCGGAAACGGCAAGGCGTGTGCTAGGACGGAGCCGGCGACCCCTGTTCGGGTCGAGGTTGGAACGAGCAGCCTGCTCGGTCCGGGGGGATGGGCATGACAACACCCCTCCGCTTGGAGTTCGTGCCCCTCGGCAAGCTCCGGAAGAACCCGTTCAACCCGAGGAAGACCTTCGATCCCACCGAGGACGACGCCCTGAAGCTTGGAGACATGGCCCAGAGCATCCGGCGGGACGGGGTCCTGTCTCCGATCATCGTCCGGCCCCTGAACGGAGGCTTCCAGGTCGCCGCGGGCGAACGCCGTCGGATGGCTGCGGAGCTCGCGAACCTGAAAGCGATCCCGGCCATCGTCAAGGAGCTCGACGACGACACAATGCGACGCTTCGCCATCGTCGAGAACATTCATCGACTCCCGCTGACGAACCGGGAGCTGGAGGACGCTCTGGGGCAACTCTGGGAGCAGGAGCACCGGAGCGGCGAAGGCCCCGAGGTCGTCAAGAGGATCGCTTCCGACCTCGGAATCTCGAAGAGGAGCGTGGAACGCGCCCTGGCGGCGTACCGCGGACGCCGGGAGCTCCCCGGGATTCTCCCGGAAGAGCTGTCCACTCGGGACGCAGCCCACCTCGCGAGCCTTGCCAAAGAGGCTCCGCAGGAGGCCAAGCAGCTGGCCAGCGCCCGTGCCAAAGGCGAGCTCGAGACCGACGAGCTTGACCAGGCGCTGTCGGCGGTCAGGACTGCCCGGCCGGATCAACGCCGGACCATCGTGCGACAGATCAAGCACGCTGCGAAGTCTCGCGTGAAGGCCGGGCGCGAGATCAAGCAGTCCTTGAAAGAGGCCGCACACTACGCTCAGGAGGGCCCCTCCAAGCAATGGCAACGGGCGCTCGACTCGGATGAGCGGCTGCTCAACCGGGTCGCAGACCTGTACGCTGGGGTGGAGAAGCTCGACATCACGTACCTCGAGCTCTTCCGAACGCCCCAGCTGCGCGCGAAGGCAATCGAGGTTCTCGAGGAAGTACGGGCCAAGCTCGGAGATACCCTGCGCCAGGCCCAGGAGGCGGAGAAGCGCTGGAAGCGGGAATGGGAGGAGAGCGAGCAGGCGTCCCACGAGGCGTAACATGCCCGAAGATCCCAATCCTCGGGCTCACGATCTCAGCGGGTGGCTCCGCCGCCATGGATGGCGCGGCCCCCACGGGCCCGTTCAGAGAGCGATTCGTGACACGCTCCGGGTCTACCTCCGAGGTGGTCGTGACGGTTTCACCCTGCGCGAGGTTATGGAAGACGCGGGCCTCGACTACGACAACACGTCGGACTACTTCGCCGCCCACACGTTCGTGGCCGCGATGCGCAAGGTCACCGTGGATTTCTCCGAGTGGTTCTGGCTTCAGCCCGAGTACAGCCGGTACGTGAACGATGGGCTCACCGACAAGACGGTGTTCCGCAAGGTGGTCGAGGCGATGGCGAGCTACGACATCTACCCGATCTCCTACGATCGCGAGGTGAAGACGTATCGTCCTCTAACCCTCGAAACCTGGGCGCGGATCACCAAGCAACGGGCCGTCGCGATCCGGACGGAGTTCGTGCGTCGCGCGGAAGAGATGACCGCTATGTCGCGGAGGTTTCCCGTGCTCCGGGCGTTGTACCCGGTCCCGAGGCTTCCGACCGACGGCAGGTTCCTCGCGTTGCCGGGCGAGAGGCGTTTCCGCTGCAATCGATGCGGGATGACGTTTGTGGACAAACCCTCGCTGGAGGTGCATGAGAAGCGTCGCCACCCCGAATAAACCGCAGAAGTATCCATCCGCAAAGGGGGCACCGGGCAGCGACAGTCGCCGCAAGAACTACCCAGTTGCCTCCTGCCTTCTTTTTCAAATCTTGAACGGACCGAGCCTAGGCAGGCCACAGGAACATGAAGGCCGTCTGCTCTGGTCGAGGGCGGGCGCGTCAAGGAACGAGTGAACAGGGTCGGTTACTGTATCGACGCGAAGGGTTACAGCTGATTTGAGCTGCCGCAACCCACAAGAACATGAATCGTGGTCAACCAGAGCGTGGAGGCCCTGCATACTGTCGGGAAGCGATCCGTGCGCAGACCATAGTCATGAGTTTCGCCCATATCGGGAAACTCGACATACGGTCTACGCGAGGCTCGGTGAGGAATTGAACGCTTACGGCGAGGGAATGAGCGGTTGCGTTCTGAGCTTCTCCCGCTTCGGGTGGGCGTGCAGATAGTCAAGCGCCATGCCTAAAGCTCCGCAC
>DASQGG010000155.1 GCA_035632695.1 Thermoplasmata archaeon | reverse complement strand
CCGTGTACTCGAGGATTGGGTCCGCGGCATACGCATCCGAGATGAAACCCGCGACGTACGTGCCGATCGCCCCGCCGAGCAGCTGGAAGAAGAATACGAACCCGAACGCAGCTCCCTGGAGCTGCCGGTGGCTCGCCTCGGAGGCCGCTGCGAACAGGGCCGGGTACGTGAGGAAGAGGCCCGCACCCAGGGTCAGCGTGACGGCGACGATGAGCCACGGGTTCGTGAGGACCGCGGTCGCGAGGCACGTGAGGCCGATGGCCACGTACGCGAACACGGTCAACCGGAAGCGGCCGAACAGGCGGCTCGAGCGCCCGAAGGAGAGGGCCACGCCCGTCCCCACGAGGAGCCACGCGGCGATCACGAAACCTGCGACGCCGGGATTGACGCCGTACACCTTGTGGAGCAACTGCGGTCCGAAGAGCGCAATCACGTTGTAGCCCACGCTCCCGATGGCGAGGGGCAAGATCCAGAACTTGACATCTCCCAGGGAGCGCCAGAGGTCCCCCCACCGGATCGGGGCCTGCGCGACCGGGGGCGACGGGTGGCCGCGGACAAGGACCAGGCCCGCGGCCACGGCCAACAGGTTGGCGATGCCCCAGATCACGAACGCCCACCACCATCCCCAGGCGAGGCCGAAGAGCGCGCCCGTGGCGGTGCCGAGGACCTCGCCGAAGTCCCCGAAGCCGGACTGGAAGCCCATGGACCGGTCGAGCTCCTCGGGCGGGTACGCGCGGCCGATCCACGACATGCCCACCGGATGGTAGAAGCTCGCGCCTACGCGGAGGAGGGCGACGAAGAGGAGCAGGGCCCAGAACGACGTGGCGAGGGCGACGAGCAGGCTCGCGACGCCCACGATCAGGATGCCGATCGGCAGGAACCGCGACGGGTCGCGGCGGTCGCTCATGACCCCGGTGAACACCTGGACGATCGCGTTCACGAGGAGCGCGGTCCCTCCCAGGATCCCCGTCTCGAACGGGCCGAAGGCAAACACCCCGGTCAAGATCGCGATCTGTCCGGAGAGCACCTGGACGGCGCCGTCGTTCGTCAGGTGGTAGAGGCTGTTCACGAGGAGCACGCGACGGTCGCCGGCCACGCGGCCCGCGATGGCGCATGAACATAAATCCTTAGGGCCGGCGCGGCGAAGAACATGGAGACAAACTCCATATAGCCCCAGCCGGATGGTCGCCGCGGCCAGGAGACCGCGGACGGCCGACGGTAGCCCGCAAGGGCAGCTGAGGAACGTCCCCCCTCCTTACGAGAGGTGGCCCCGTGCAAGCGGGGGGCCTGAGAGGGCCGGCAAGGGCGCAGAAACGACACAGCCCGCACCGAGGATGAATCGCGCTGGCGAAGACGTTGGTGCGGGACCTGGTGAGACGGCGACACCCCACCGGAGCAAGTCCAAGCAGGCGCATTTGCGCCAGGTAGGACGCGTAGTCCAATGCCGTCAGAACAGAAGGGGGCGTACGGCGGTCACCTGGTCACCTTACGGCAGTCCGACCCATAGGAAAAGTGGCTGACGTAAGGTCTGAGCGTGAAACCGTTTTACAGCTCAATCCCGGCCTCGTTCCCCTAACCCCGGGCCTTCGCGGCCCGGGACTTTCCTCTTTTCGATGAGCTGGAGGGGTGATGCAGGACGACCAAGGTTCGCGAACCCTACAGGTGGGCGAAAGGGTTCGCAGCTTCTTGGACGAACATCCCGATCTGGCGTCCTCGCCGAAGCGGATCGCCGACGCGTTAAACATCCCCGCCGGGAGTGCGAAGAGGGAAGCCAAGGCATACCGCGACGCGCAGAAGCTCTC
>DASQGG010000154.1 GCA_035632695.1 Thermoplasmata archaeon | reverse complement strand
CTCGCGACGGTCACGAGCCCCGGGGACTGGTTCATCCTGGCGGGCGCTCTCCTGGTGGCGATCCTCTGGGAGTACTACCGTCTTCACCCGGGCCGGTTTCCATGAGTCATCGTCAGGCGGGTGTCGGTCGTCCATTGACCCGCGTCAGAGCAGGTTCCAGTCCTTCAGGACATCCTCGAGGTTCGGGTGGCCGATCTCGTCCAATTCGTAGCGGACGTGGACGATCGGCTTGTTCGACTTGAGGACGCGGCTCAGGTCGATCGGCGTGCCGCTGAGGACGAGATCGCACGGGGTCGCGTCGATCGTTTCCTGGAGTTCCTTGATCTGCTTCTCACCGTACCCCATGGCGGGGAGGACCTTCCGGGAGTTCGCGTACTTCTTGTAGGTATCCTTGATGGAACCCACCGCGTAGGGCACGGCGCTCACGATCTCGGCGGCGCCAAAGCGCTGCGCTGCGATGTACGCGGCTCCGTACTCCATCCCGCCATGGGTGAGGGTGGGCCCGTCCTCGATCGTGAGGACCTTCTTCCCCCGGATCTGGACTCCGTCGTCCGGCGTGATCGGCGAAGCCGCTTCCACGATGACCGCGTCGGGGTTCAGCATCCGGACGTTCTGCTTGACCTTCTCGATGTTCTCCGGTGTGGCCGTGTCTACCTTGTTGATGATGACCACGTCGGCCAAGCGGATGTTCGTCTCCCCCGGATAGTAACTGATTTCGTGCCCGGGCCGGAGGGGGTCCGCGACGACCAGCAACAGGTCAGGCTTGTAGAACGAGGTGTCGTTGTTCCCGCCGTCCCAGAGGACGATGTCGGCCTCCTTCTCGGCCTGCCGGAGGATCGCCTCGTAGTCCACGCCCGCGTAGACTACGGTTCCCTTGTCGATGTGGGGCTCGTACTCCTCGCGCTCCTCGATCGTGCATTCGTGCTTGTCGAGGTCCGCGTACGTCGCGAAGCGCTGAACGGCCTGCTTGGCGAGGTCGCCGTACGGCATGGGGTGGCGGACCACGACGACCTTCTTGCCTCGATCCCGGAGGATCTGCGCGACGCGCCGCGTCGTCTGGCTCTTCCCGCTCCCCGTGCGGACCGCACACACGGCGATCACGGGCACCTTGGACTTGATCATGGTAGACAGCGCGTTGATCAGCATGAAGTCCGCGCCGTTCGCGTTCGAAAGGGCGGCCCGGTGCCCGATGTACGGATAGTCCACGTCGCTGTAGGCAAAGACGACGATGTTCGCGGCGTACTTCCGGATCAGGAGGGGCAGGTCGTCCTCGGCCAGAATGGGGATTCCGTCCGGATAGAGCTTGCCGGCGAGGATTGCGGGATACTTCCGCCCGGCGATGCCGGGGATCTGGGTCGCCGTGAAGCAGACCACCCGGTATTCCGGATTGTCGCGGAAGTACGTGTTGAAATTGTGGAAGTCCCGCCCCGCGGCCCCGAGGATGATGACTTTCTTGGGCTCGGCCATGGACGCTGGCACGCCGCAGGGGATATAATCCCTTTTTCACGGAAGGTATAGACCGTTCAGCGTCTTCTTTTAGTACGAGTTCGGATGGCCGCCCTCTCCGGCCGTCCGTGGAGTTCCTCCCTCGCCGCGCGGAAGATGGCGTCGAACATGGGCTCCGTGAGGAGGCCGGTCTGGGTATTCCGTTGGCTCGGATGGTAGGAGGTCAGGAGCACCGCGGCTCCGATCGCATACCGCTTACCGTGGCCAAATCGGGGCTTCGGGCGCGGGGCGGTCCGGCCCGTGGCCTTCCAGGCACGCAGGAACCGGTCCATGGCCACGTTGCCGAGCGTCACGACGACTCGCAACCCATGCAGGAGTTCGATCTCCGCCTCGAGGAAGGGCTGGCACCGCTCGAACTCGGCGCGCGTCGGCCGATTCCCCGGCGGTGCACAGCGGACCGCGGCCGCGATGTACGCATCGCTCAGGCGGAGCCCGTCGCCGATGGACACGGATGTGGGCTGGTTGGCGAATCCTGCCCGGTAGAGTGCGCGGTACAGCCAATCTCCGCTCCGATCCCCCGTGAAGACGCGGCCCGTCCGGTTTCCGCCGTGAGCCGCGGGTGCCAGGCCCACGATCAGGAGGCGCGCGCCCGGATCGCCAAACCCGGGAACGGGACGCCCCCAGTACGTCCACTCCCGGAACCGCGCCACCCTGGTCCGCGCGACCGCCTCACGGTACCGGACGAGACGGGGGCACCGGCGACACGCGACGACGCGAGCGGTGAGGGCCTCCACCGAGCGGACTTCCCGGGCATCCACGCGATGCCGATGGCGGTGGCCCGGATAATCCTTGGCCGACGCGGCCCGTCCGAGGACGTCCTCGGCCATCCCGACGAAACGTTAGTATGGGGTCGGGTGTTTCCCGCGAACGATGCCGGAATACCGCATCCCGAGCGACGAGCGCGTGAAGGAGTCGCTCGTGCGGGTGTTCGCGACCCGGCACGAGGTGAACAGCCAGCGCCGCCTCAAGCAGCTCGTGGAGAAGGATCTCCGCGCCGAGGAGAGGTTCCGCGTCGGTGAACCGAGGCTGCGCCTCCTTGCGATTGACTCGGGGCTTGTGGAACTCGAGATCCACTGCCGCGAGGCGGACCAGAAGACGAGCCTCTACAAGTGCCCCGTGTGCGGGAGGCGTCTGCGGCGGGTGCGGAACATGACCGTGTACGGAGGCACGGTGACCTTGGGCTATCGATGCGAGAGGTGCAAATACTGGACCGGGCTCCGTCGCCGCATCCCGATCCGATACGTGTTCACGAGGCGTGCTTGATGCAGGTGGCGTATCGCGGAGGCATCCTGCTCCAAGAGGGCTTCTCCCGAATCATCCTCGATCCTGTGCGGAAGACGCCCGGGTCCGTGGTGAGCCACGCACACATGGACCATCTGACCTCGGGGGGCGTGATGACCCCGGAGACGCTCGAGGTCCTCCGCGCACGCCGGGGATCGGGCACAGGGATCGAGCTCCCGTACAACCGCGAGGCCGAGCTCAACGGATTCTACGTCACGCTGCGAGACGCCGGTCACGTCTTCGGGTCGGCCATGGTGCGCGTGGACGACCTCCTCTACACGGGCGACTTCAATCCGGAGGGCGGAGCGACCTGCGGGAAGGCCGTGCCCGAGAAGGTCCACGGCCTTGTCATCGACGCCACGTACGGAAAGCCGGGACTGAGCTTCCCCGACAAGACGGCGGTCGAAGCGGATCTGCTGAACTGGCTCGAAATGGAGCTCGCGGAAGGCCCCGTGGCCCTGGGCGGCTACGTCTTCGGGAAGAGCCAGGAACTGATCGCCCTCGTGAATCGCCTGGGCGTCGAGGTGGCCGTTGCGGACGGGATCGCGGACCTGGCAGACATCTACGTGCGTCATGGGGTCCCCCTAGCGTACCGCCGGATCTCCAGCCTCGCCGAATCGGAGCGCAGGGATCCCCGGGTGTACATCCTGCCGCCGGGCTGGCTCCGGCCCCCGCTCGACGAGAGTGTCTCCTGGCTGGGAGGGCTGCGGCTCCGCTCCGCGTACGTCTCGGGCTGGACGGCGTTCTTCGACTTCACGCGCCGGTACGGGCTGGATGCCCAGTTCCCCCTGAGCGACCACGCCGATTTCGACGACATCGTAGCGTTCGTCGAGGCGTGCGAACCCCGCGTGGTGTACCCGGTGTTCAGCCACGCCGCGGACTTGGCCCGCGCGATCGACCGAAGACTGCACATCAAGGCCGTGCCCCTCCGGGAGCCGTGATCGGTTGCAGAGCGCCGCGGACGGCGACCGCGTTATGGCGAAGTTCTCCGACGGCGAGGACGTTTTCGCGAGCCTGGAGGCCGTCGCCCGAACCCACCAGATCGAGAGCGGTGCGATTCTCTGGGGGATCGGTATGCTCCAGGATTTCGAGATTGGGTTCTTCGGCCCCCAAGGGTACGAGAAGAAGACGTACGCGGGCCGCCACGAGCTCCTCGCCTTCCACGGCAGCATCACGATGCGGGCAGACCCGAAGTTCCACGTCCACGTCGGGGTCGCGGGACCCGATCACGGCGTCGTCGGAGGGCACCTGTTTCGCGCCCGGTCATGCATCGTGAACGAGATCTGCATCGAGCGCTTCGGGCGGATCCGACTGAACCGGAAGCGGAACCCGAAGACCACCCTGAATGAGCTCGAGATCGAGTAGACCGTGCGAGGCGCGGTTCAGCCCGCGGCGTACGTCTCCGGCGGCCGGGGAGCCGGACGCCTCCGGGCGAACGCGTAGACCGCAAGGGCCGCGAGCGCCAAGGCGGCCGCGATCTCAAAGGTCAAGTCGTAGCTCACGGCCGCCACGAATCCTCCGAGGACGGGCCCCGCGATGGACGAGAGGCTCGTCACGCTGTTGAACCATCCTCCGGCCGTGCCCGTCTCCGCGTTGTCCTCGGTGATCGACTTCAGGGAGCCCACGTAGAGTGTCGCCCAGGAGAAGCCGAGGACGATCTGCGTCGCGAGCATGGACCAGAAGTCCCGGGCGGCGAGGAACAGGACGAAGGTTGCGAAGGATCCGAGCAGGCCGGCGACGATGAGCGTCCGACTCCCGTACCGGTCGATCCCCTGCATGACCGCGAACTGGACGAACGGATTGAACGCGTTGATCAGGCCGATCTCGAGGACATCTAGGTGGAGGACCTCCGCGAGGTAGATCGGGAAGATGCCCCAGACCATGTTCGCGCCCGTGTGCCGGATGAACATCATCGCGTACACGGGGATGTTCCGCCGGAGCACCTTGCGGGGGAAGAGCGGGATCCGGATCCCGCCTGCGGGTTCCGCAGGCGCCGCCGTGGCGAAGAAGAACGCGAGGAACCACGCGCCGGAGGCGAGGGCGAACACCTGCCAGTAGACGTTGGGATCAATTTGCGCGGCGATTCCAGCGAGCGCGTTCCCCAAGGCCCAGCCCAGTGATCCCCAGGAGGAGAATTTCCCCATCAGGGAGTCCGCGGTCTTCGCGTACGCGAGGAGTGCCGCGGGGTACATCCCGACGCAGAGCCCGAGCAGGGAGCGGCTCGCCAGGAGAAGCCAGGGATTCGTGGCGAAGGGTTGCGTGAGGCTAGTGACCGCAGAGAGGAGGAGCCCCGCGCGCAGGATGCGACGCACCCCCTGCACATCCGCCGCCCGCCCGAACAGGATGGACGCGAACACGATGAACGCGTTGTACGCGGCGACGATGAACCCGACTTCCTCGAGCGTGGCGCCGTACTGGACCGCGTAGAGCGGGATGAACAGCCCCGCCGCCGAGGCAGCAGCGTTCGTCAGGAAGTTGATGTGCCGAGGACGAGGCCGCACAGGGTCACGACCCGAACCCGGCGCGCGCCAGGCCTACCATCCCAGGCGCTCGAGCTCCCGATCCTTCTTCGTCGCCTTCCGGAAGGCGCGGTAGTGCTCCCGGCAGAGATGGACCCGACGAAAGTCCGCGGTGAGGGACTTGCCCGGGAGAGTCTCCTTCGCTTTGTCGACGGCCACGGACCGGACGGCGTCCTGACCGCAGCCAGAGACCCCGCAGACCTCTTTCTTCGCGGGCATCGTCCGGGGCGATGACGGGCCGCGTATAAGAAATTCGCCGCTCAGGTGGACTGCCGTCGGAACATGATTGCTGCCGCGATCGCGACTACGAACATCGCCGCCACGATGCCCAGCTGGGTCGGGCGATCGATCCCAGGCGGCGGCACGGCCACGCTCGAAATCTGGATGCTCATCGGGCTCAGGTCGGGGAGGTACACGGCGAGGACCGTGGCGTTCATGGGAAGGCGCACATAGGCCGCTCGGTCCGAAGACCCCGGGAGCGCGAACAGCGAGGCGAGCGGGTCCAACGATTGCGGGACATCCGAGCCGTTGACCCGCACGACCAGGTTATGGCCGGGATCCGCGGGCATCGTGGTCGGGTCGAAAGCCATGAGCACCAAGCCGCCCTGCGCCCTCGGCAGGTCCAGCGAGACCGCGGCCCGATTGAACTGCACGCTGCTGTCCTGCAACCCGGGCACGGCATGGAACTGCGCGGAGTTCTCGAGCCAGCCGCCATCCGACACGGCGACGAAATCGAACTCGGCGGCGAGCCGGCCCGAGCCGAACGCGTCCAGGACCGCGGTGCGTGCCGCGGCGTGTTCCGCGAAGACGGGGACCGCACGTAGGGCCAGGTAGTCCTGCGCGGTGAGGTACACGGACACAATCGTCCGGTTCACGGAGAGGTTCCCGTGGCCCACAATCATGCGACCGCTGGCGTTGGCGTCCGTGAAGGAGAGGCTCGAGGCGGGACCCACCGTTGCGTGAGACGCCTCGAGGTCGGTGGTCCCATCCGGGAACCGAAGACTCACATTCAAGGGTTGGCGCAGGGTCCGGATCTCGAGGAGGGCCGTGGGATCGTCGTGCGCGACGATCATCACGTTGTTGCCCGCGACCGCGAACGTGGCGCCCGAGACCACGGGCGCGGACAGGGGGGAGAAGTCCTCGATTTGGATGGAACTCAGGATGACCGATGACTCGCTCCCGTTCACCGCGACGTAGTTCAAGATCGTGCCGGCCCCTGGGAGATAGTCAAACCGGACGAAGGGGCCGGAGGCGACGAGGCCGTCCCAGGTGAACGGGGCGAACAGGCTGCTCGAGAGGCTGCGATGGACCGCGTCGGCGGCCGGGAGGTCCAAGTCCCGGGCACGGATCGTGGCACCGGGGAGTGCACCGTCCAACGCGGTCGGGCGGGCCACGGGGGAGTGCGCGATCACGGTCATCACGGCGACGGGGAGAAGCGCCAAGGCGACCAGGATGGTGGCCGCTCTGGCGCGTCGTCTGGGGTCCCCTCCCGGTTTCATCGCATCCCAAAGCGTCTCCTCGGCGTTAAGTGGGTTTTGGTTCGCCTCCCGGATGCGGTAGGACATTCCTCGAACTCGTCGCCCCCAGAGGGATTGGCCGGGTGGATCGCGCCCCTTCGACCGTCGTACGAAAAGACCTTTTACCCAGGCGGACCTTTGCACCTCGCTAATGGAGCCTCTCGATGCGTTCGTCCGGGTTGCATTCCTGGGCTTCGCGGCCATCCTCGCCGCGGTGTCCGTGAAGTCGTACGCGCGGCATCGGGAGCGGCGCTTCCTGCTCCTGAGCGCTGCGTTCGGACTCTTCCTGGTCGAAGGGGTCTGGCTGATCGCGGAGATGGCGATGTCCTGGTCCTCGTCCGTCGGGACGGAATGGGTCACGCTGAACCTCGCGGTACTCGTGTCCCTGTATCTCGCGCTCCTGAGGTGATCGCGTGTCCGGAGGGCTTGAGCTGGAGAGTCGTCGGAGGATCTACGACTACCTCCTCGCGAACCCCGGGGTCCATCTGCGCAGGATCGGTCAGGCCCTCGGGATGTCCACGGGCATGCTGTCCTACCACCTGATGTACCTCGAGCGAGAGGGCATGCTCAAGTCCGAGACGGACGGCCACCGGAAGCGGTACTTCATCGCGCGAGCCTTCATGGAGGCCCAGCGGCGGATCCTCGGGGTCCTCCGGCAAGGCGTGCCCCGCAAGATCGTGGTCGAGATCCTCGTCCATGGCGAGCGGACGTTCGCCCAGCTCCGAGAGGCCGCGGGCGTGTCCAAGTCGACCCTGTCCTACCACCTGCAGCACATGATGGCGAGGGACCTGCTGCTCCGCTATCGGCGCGAGCGGGAGAGCGTCTTCGCGATCAAGGACATGGCCGAGGTCTCCAGTCTCCTCGTGGCGAACCGGAAGAGCTTCGAGGACGACGCGGTCGATCGATTCGCCGACCTGTGGACTCGTCTGCGCCCCTGACCCGCGTGGTCTTCACTCACCCTTCATGTACTCCCGCAAGAGGCAGGTGGCGTACGCCCCCCGTGTGAGCTCGACCTCCACCTGCAGCGTTCCGTCCTCCACGCGGGTCGCCAACGAGCGGAACGGAGCCAGGATTTCCCTGCGCGTTCCGCGCGAAGAAATCCTCGGGATCTCCGGGATGATGAAGTCCTCGGGGCGGAGGCCTTCGGAGCCGACGATGCTCCGTTCGATGGCGCCCATCTCGCCGTCGGCGAAACGCGTCTCGGATCCGTAGAGGATCGCGCTCACCCAACCCTTGCTTTCGTGGCACCGTTCCGTGGCTCGCGCGACGTTGTCTGGGGTCACTTCGATGGCACGATCGCGGTCCGGCAGGCCTCGTCGGTCCGCAGGGAGCACGAGGTCCCCGACGATCGGCTCATGGATGGGCAGCCCGCGGCGCATCCGTTCGCTCAAGATCCGGTTGTACAGGAACGACTGGTACGCATGAACGAACATGATGAGGAGGTTCGGCGGAAGGACGCGAAGCGCCCCCACGTAGTCGTCGGGATGGACGGCGAGGTGGCTGAGGATGGCCTTCTCGAACGTGTACGCCTTTGGGTACGTCCGCAGCGCCTCCTTGACATCGCCCGACTCGGCGAACGCCTCGCGGACCTCGTACGATTCGGGGTCCTCTCCTGCGATGGGGTTCGCCGCGTACGTCTCGACGGCTTCGCGGAATCCCCCGTGGACCAGGTGCCGGCCGACTTCGTGGGTCACGGGCCGCACGGACCCGAACCGCTGGACGCCGAAGAAGTTGGGGAACCCGCGAAACGCCCCTAGCTGCCGCGTCGTCTCGGCCGCGGCCTTCGCGGCCTCGGCGGGCGGGAGACGGAGGTTTCGAACAACGACCCGGAACGCGTTCCCGACGAGGTCGCCGATTTCCAGCCCTCGCGAGGAGGGGAAAGCATCCAGGATCTCGACGTCCTTGATCCGCAACGCACGGAGCGACTCCGGCGGGACCCCCTCGAACGAGACGAGCTGGGTGGTGAGGGCCCGCTTGTCCTTCGTGCCCGCGAACCCGATGCGCCGCCGGGAGATGTGGAGGCTCCGGGCGAGCTGCCGCACGAGCCGGTTGGTCTCCCACTCCCGGACCCGCACGCGGGCGATCGTGTACCTGCCCCCGGGCGTCCGCGGCAGGTCGGAGGAGACCTCCTCGACGACGAAATCCTCCGCGGCTGCCTTCAGGATGCCGCCGACGCCCGGCGTCGACGTCAGATACCCTTGGATCCCGAGGTCCCGCTCCATACGGCTACGCGAGCTCCTTCTCTAGGAGTTTCTTCGCGTCGGCGTACCGGTCTGCGAGTCCCTTCGCGGCGCGCTTCAGCGCGGCCTGGGGAGAACCCTTCCTGGTCCGCACCGTGAGCACGGGCTTGTCGAGCTGAGGGTGGCCGCTGTAGTACAGCGCGTCCGCGACGTCCTCGTCCTTCAGGAGCGCCGCAATGAGCGGCTGGACCAGGGTCTCGTCGGGGTTCGTGACCTCGACCCGGAGGGAGTCTTTCTGCTTGTCGAGAAGACGGAGCTGCATCGACCGCGGTTCAGGGGAAGCCGCCATTTAAGCCTTTGCGGCAGGGTCGCCCGGATCGCGGCCCCAACCGCCGTCCTCCGGATCGCTCCGAGTCGGGGGCGTCTGCCGCAACGGGCGCCGACTCGGAACCTAAATATCGACGTGCCCCTTCGTGGTGAGGATGAGCCTCCCCGAGGACGCCGCGGCCGGCTCGTTCGAACGGGACGCGCCGGCTCTCCTCGAAGAGATCGCGAAGATGCGGAAACGATTCTCCGAGCTTCCCGGTGCCCTCAGCGGCGAGCTGGACCGGTTCCGGGACCGTATGGACAAGCTCATCCGGGAATCCGAGGTGGACAACTACCGCCAGATTCGCATCTTCCTGCGCGATGTGGACGCGATCGCCGCCGACCTGCGCAAGGCCGCCGCGGAAAAACGCCTGATCCCGAAGCACGTGGCGATCCTCGACGGGAGCCTCCGCAAGGCAAGGAAGCGGGATTTCTACGGGGCGCGGAAGGTCTGGCACAAGCTCGACAAGGTCATTGAGCAGTCCTCGGGCCTGCGGACGCTCCAAGCCGAGTACCGCGATCGCTACCGCGGTGTCGAGTCCCGGATTCGGGATTTGAGGAAGCGGGTCGAGCACTTGGAGCGCGTGCCCCGGCCGCCCGCCTCGCGGCAGGAGGCGGACGCCTTCGTCGGCACGATTGACGCCTTCAACCAGGCCGCGGAGGCCGCCTACCTGGACTTCCTGGCCCGCGCGCGTGCCGACGTGGCGATCCCCCTGCTTCTGGACACCTGCCAGCACCACGGGGTTGGCATCCCCGCGCCGCCCCAGGCGTCCGATCCGGAACCGCTGATTCGGCTCCTGGCAGGAGCAGGGCCCGGCCACGACGAGGTGCGGAGCCGCTCGTTCTACGGTCTCCTCGAACTCCCGAACTACTCGGACGCAAAGCTCACGCACCTGTACGGGGAGTCGCGGCCGATTCGAACGGCCCTCGAGGGGGCCTGGCCCTGGCTCAAGGCCGTGCGGGACGACGAACGGCGGTCGCTCCTGATCCTCTGGAGCGACGACGCGGCGGGATTGCAGCGTCGCGTGGGCGCACTGGTCGACTTCCTGGGCCACCTGCACCCTTCCAGCGACGCGCTGGCGCGAGGACAAGGTCTCCAAGGGGAGCTGACGTCGGGGCGATTCGTGACCCTTCAGACCGCGGCGCGCCTGTACGCGACATACGGGAAGGACGCAGAGGCCAAGTTCGACGGTTCCGCGGCAAAGGAGGTGGACGCCGCGAAGAAGGAGATCGCCTCCCTCACGGGCGTCCTGAAGAGGTTCCCGGACCCCGCCAAGGTGGAGTCCGGAGAGACGCCGTAGCTTGGGCGGTTTCGTTCCCGCGCTCCCGGGGCGCGACGCCTACTTGGTCAGGTACCTCCACGAGAGCGCGATCCCGATGGCCGCGAACACCGTGGCGAATATCCCCAGGAATAGGAAGTCGCCTCCCACGACGCTCCAGTTCGTCGGGAGCAGGATGAGCTGGCGCGCGGCCTCGGTGCCGTACGTGACGGGGTTCACCTTCGCGATGTCCTGCAGCCAGGACGGCATGGACGCGGTCGGGAAGAGCGCGTTGCTGGCAAACAGGAGCGGCAGGTTGAGGAGGTTCATGATGGCCATCTGGGTCTCCCACTTCGTCGACCGGATCGCGATGGCCACGAACATGGCGGACAGCCCGATGCTCATCAGGAACAGCGCCCCGAACACGGCGATCAAGGAGAGGGGCGTGAAGTCGGGTCCGAGCACCAGCCCCAAGACCACCGCGGCGATCAGGACGATGCCCGCTTGGACGAGGGCCCGGATCACGGCGATGAACACCTTGCTCAGGACGATCGAGCCTCGGCTCGCAGGCGTGCTGAGGACCTTGTTCAAGAAGCCCAGCCTGCGGTCCCAGACGATGGACATGCCGCTGAACATCGTGGCGAACAGGACGACGAAGGCGAGCATCCCGACGGCCATGAAGGAGAAGTAGTCCGACACGCCGCCGAGAAATCCCGCGAGGGGATTGGGCGTCCCCGCAGGAAGGTTCGTAGGCACGATGGCCCCCAGATTCATCGCCTTCCCGAACAAGCCCATCCAGATGATCGGTTGGACCAGGGAGATGAACAGGACGAAGGGGTTCTTGTACCACTTCTTGATCTCGCGCCCCGTGAGGGCAAGGAGGCCGCTCATGGTCTCGCCCTCCGCATCGCGATGCGCTGACGGAACACGTCCTCGCGGCTGCCTTCCTGTTCCCGCATGGTGCGGCCCGTGCGGGCGAGGTACACCTCATCGAGGGTCGGTTTGGCGATCGAGATCCGCGTGGCCTTGAAGTTCTGGGCCCGCAGGGCGTCCAGGACCAGGGGCGCCGTCTCATCCCCGTTGATGACCGTCAACCGGTAGCCACCATCCACGGGGTGGACCTCCTTGACGTTGGGGAGCGCTTGCAAGGAGGCCGCGAGACCGTCCTCGGCGGGTCGGTCCACATGAATCTCCACGATGTCGCCTCCCAGGGAGTCCTTGAGCGCTCGGGGCGTGTCGAGCGCCACGATCTTCCCGTGGTCGATGATCGCGATTCGGTCGCACAGGTTGTCGGCCTCCTCGAGGTAGTGCGTCGTCATGAAGAGCGTCATGTGGTATTTCTCCTTCAGGAGCCGGATGTAGGCCCAGACGGCCGCCCGGGTCTGGACGTCCAGCCCGAGCGTGGGTTCGTCCAGGAACAGGACCTTGGGACGGTTGATCAGCCCGCAGGCCAGTTCGAGACGCCGTCGCATCCCTCCGCTGTACGTGTCCACGGTGCGGTCCGCGGCGTCCTTCAGCTGGACGAGCTCGAGGAGTTCCGCTGCCCGCTGCTTGGCCTCCGCTCGCGGGACCTCGTACAGGCTCGCCACGAGCAGGAGGTTCTCCAGCCCCGTGAGATCCTCGTCCGCCGTGTACTCCTGGGGTACGAGGCCGATGGACCGGCGCACCTCTAGGGCGTCGTGGAGCACATCGTGGCCGTTGACCTTGGCCACGCCGCCGTTGGGCCGGAGCACGGTCGTCAGCATATTGATCGTCGTCGTCTTTCCTGCGCCGTTCGGACCGAGGAATCCGAAAATCTCGCCTTCCCGGACCTCGAAGCTCACGTGGTCCACCGCCGTGAGTTCCCCGAATCGCTTCACCAAGTCCGACACCTGAATCACGTTTCCGACCATGTTCTCAACCTCCGTCACTCCGCAAGGATCTTCATGATCCGCTCCCGCATCTCCGCCATCAGGAGTTGCAGCTCCTTGGCCTGGCCCGGGGTCACGTTCCCGATGTTCGTCCTCAAGAGCTGACCCGTCTTTCGGAACTCGCGGAACATGGCGGCCCGTTCCGGGCCCATCGTCTTCTCGAGGGCTTTGAACCGGCTCTCGACCTCCTCGTGGACCTCGCGGAGACGGGCCCTGCCCGCCGCGGTGATCCGGTACGTCTTCCGCCGCTCCCCTCCCGTGACGCTCACGAGTCCCCGGCGTTGCAGGGAGCGGAGCGCGGGGTAGATGGCACCTGCGCTCGGCTTGTAGAAGCCATGGAATCGGTCCTCCAGCGCCTTCATGGTCTCGTACCCGTGCATCGGTTTCTCCTGGAGGACCACGAGGAGGAGGCCCGCGAAGTCTCCCTTGGCCAGGAAGTGGTACGTGCCCCCAAACGTCTCTCGGCGCATCATCGCCCATCGCGATATATCGCGATATACTTAAACCTTCTTGCCCGGTTTCGGCACCCCTGAATGCGTATTCCATGCGGGCCCTAGTCACTCCTTCATACCATACGGTTAAGACCCCCGGGTCATGTGCCTGCGGAGGCTGCGGGACCCCGGAGCCTGCCATTCATGGATGCCCCTCCACCCGATCCGCGTGCCGGAACCGATGCGGTCGGCTCTGGACCTTCGCCGGTGCCGCGGCTCTCCGTTATCATCCCGACCTGGAACGAAGCGAGCACGCTGGGCTCCCTCCTCGATTCGCTCCGTCGGCAGTCCGTTCACGATTTCGAGGTGATCGTGGCCGACTCGGGAAGCACGGACGGTACCGAGGCGGTCGCATCCTCTCTCCGGGCCCGATACGTACCGGGCGAACGGCGGGGGCCGGCGGAGGGGCGCAACCGGGGTGCGTTGCAGGCGCGCTCCGACGTGCTCGTCTTCGTGGACGCCGACTGCATCCTTTCTTCGGACGTCCTGGAGCGGATCCTCGTTGAACTCCGCGATCCCTCGGTCGTCGGGGGCGCGACAATGTATCGCCCGTTGGACGGGACTGCGGGGGAGCGTTGCCTGTTCTTCCTCGCCAATGCCTACCAGCGGGCCATGATCGCCTGGGGGTTCCCCCACAACGCAGGTTTCTGCTTCTTCTTCCGGCGTTCTGCGTTCGAACGGCTCGGAGGCATGCGGGAGGACCTGTTCCTGAATGAGACGCACGATATCGCCTTGCGGTCGAGGCCCCTGGGACGGTTCGTTAGTCTGCCCGTGTCGGTCGATACGTCCATGCGCCGCTTCCGCAAGAACGGGTTCGCACGTACGGTCCTTCATGAGTACCTAGGGTCGACCATCCTGTACTACCTGGCCCGTACCCCCCCGCCGGAGGCCTTCCGGCCGGAGCCCGTACGTTGACCCGGCGCGGCTTTCGGCAGACCGAAAACTTTGATATGGGCCCCCGAGATGGATGCGTCGAGGTCAGACCACGCCCGCACCGCCATCCCGTCCGAGTCCGTGGGGTTCGGTCGACGATGTCCTCGCCGCCCTGAGCGACCAGGACTACGTCGCGGAGCGCGGTCTGGCCACGGCCGTGTTCCTCGCGGCCAAGCTGCAGAAGCCTCTTCTCGTCGAAGGGGAGCCCGGTTGCGGGAAGACGGAGCTCGCCAAGGTTCTGGCCTCGGCCACCCGGGCCGAGTTCCTACGCCTCCAGTGCTACGAGGGCCTGGACGCCAACGCGTCGCTCTACGAATGGAACTACTCCAAGCAGCTCATGACGATCCGGCTCAACGAGAAGACCAAGAGCGCGAGGGAGCTCGAGCCTGAGATCTTCAGCGAGCGCTTCCTCATGCCGCGTCCGCTCCTGCGTGCCCTGCAGGGCGACGGCGGTGCACCGCCGGTCCTTCTCATCGACGAGATCGACCGTGCGGACGAGGAGTTCGAAGGTCTCCTCCTGGAGGTCCTCTCCGATTTCCAGATCACGATTCCGGAACTCGGAACGATCCGAGCGAAGAAGATCCCGTTCGTGGTGATCACGTCGAATCGTACGCGTGAGCTCAGCGATGCCCTCAAACGGCGCTGCCTCTACGCGTACGTAGGCTACCCGAGCTTGGACAAGGAGGTCGCGATCCTCCGGAAGAAGGTGCCGGGCCTGGGGCAGGCGTTCGCGCGAGATATCGCCGCGTTCGTCCAGCGGGTGCGGAGCGAGGAGGACCTCGTGAAGCGGCCTGGCGTGTCGGAGACGTTGAACTGGGCCGCGGCGCTGCTCGCCCTCGAACAGACCCAGATTTCGCGGGAGGTCGTCGAAGAGACCCTGGGCGTCTTGGTGAAGGAGGCACAGGATCTCCAATTCCTTCAAGGGCCGCGGTTGGACGATCTCGTGGCGAAGGGATGAACGCGTCGCCGCCATCGGTCCCGGACCTCGCCAACCGCTTCGTGGATCGCGTCGCCGGGTTCGTTGTGTTCCTGAGGCGCCGCGGTCTCGCCGTGGGGGTGGGCGCGGAGCTGGACCTCGGACGCGCCCTCGAGTCCCTCGCCACGGCCGATCCCGCGTCGTTCCGCGAGGCGTGCCACGCGACCCTCGCCAAGTCCCCGGCGGAGGTCGCTCTCGTGGACGATGCCTTGGACGCCTACTGGTCCTCCCTCGAGGGTGAGCCGGCGGCCGCGCCCTCGAGGGACGCGCCCCCGGCACCCCGGAATCCTCCGGCGGATGGGCGCCTGACGGACCGATCCACCACCGTGTCTTTGGGACGCGGTTTCGAGTCGCCGCGTCCGCTCTTGGTGGGGTTGTACAGCGACGACGCGCCGTCCCCCGGCCATCCGCTGACCCTGATGGATCCTGCCGGGATCCTCACCCTGCGTTCCGGAGCCCGCCGATTCCGGCGAGCCGTGGCCACCCTCGCGGGTCGCCGGACGGAGCGGTCCCGGCGAGGGCGAATCGATTTCCCCGCCACGAGTCGCGCGAGCCTGCGCAACGGCGGGGAATGGGTCGTCTTCCGGCGGCAACGCCGGAAACGGCTGCGTGCCGACCTCCTGATCCTCTGGGACGTCAGCGGATCCATGCGGGAGCACGACAGCGACCTCTTCGCCCTCGTATACGCGCTCCATCGATCCTGTCCCCGTTCGCGGGTGTTCGCCTTCAGCACGGACCTCCACGAGATTACGCCGGGGCTGCGGGGCCGCGGGTATCCGCGCGCGGCCGCGGCGGTCCTCCCGACCCTGGGCGCCGCAGGAGGCGGCACCCGCATCGGAGCGTGCCTCGGGGAATTCGTGCAGCGGTACGGACTGCTCGTCCGTTCGGAAACCGCGGTGGTGATTCTCAGCGATGGCTGGGACCGGGACGACCTCGGCCGCCTGGGCCTGGAGCTCCGCGCGATTCGGCGGCGGGCACACCGCGTCGTCTGGGTCAACCCGCACGCCGCGACGGAAGGGTTCGAGCCGCGGACCGCGGGCATGATGGCCGCGCTCCCCCACATCGATTTCCTCCTTGCGCCGGACGATTTCCGCAGCCGCGGGCCGTTGCACGACCGCTCTTGATTCTTCGGCACCCCGAAAACTTCGCAAAAGGGTTTTATGGCGCGCACGCATCGTCGTTACCGCTCGTTGTGTGACGGGCGGGGCACGCGCGTTGCGCGTGGGGGAAGCGAGAATGATTCCGCCGAAGTTTGAGTACTACGCGCCGACATCTGTGGAGGACGCCGTCGATCTGCTAGACCGCTTCGAGGGTGAGGCTAAGGTCCTTGCGGGAGGGCAGAGCCTGCTCCCGCTCCTGAAGCTCCGCCTCGCAGAGCCGAAGGCCCTGATCGACCTGAACCGGATTCCGAATCTCGCCTACCTCCGCGAGGAGGGCGACCTCCTGAAGATTGGGGCCTTGACCCGGACCAACGACTTGAACGACTCGGATCTGATTCGCTCAAGATACCCCATCTTCGCGGACGCCGCGGCGGTCATCGCCGACCCGCTCGTGCGGAACCTGGGAACCGTGGGGGGGAACGTCTCGCATGGAGATCCGGCCAACGATCTCCCCGCGTGCATGATTGCTCTGGGCGCGAAGTACATCGTTCGCGGATCCCACGGGAATCGCACGGTCTCCGCCGATCAGTTCTATGTCGACACCTTCGCGACGGCCCTCGAGCCCAATGAGGTCCTCGTCGAGATTCAAATCCCGCGGACGAAGGCGGGCCAGGGCAGCGCGTACGTGAAACTCGAGAAGCGCGCGGGAGACTTCCCGATCGCGGGTGTGGCGGTCAGCTTGGTGGAGTCGCGGGGCAAGGTCGAGGCCGCCGGCATGGGGCTTACCGCCGTGGGTCCGACCGTGATCCGGGCGAAGGAAGCCGAGGGCGCCCTCGCCGGCCATGCGCCGGACGAGGCCACATTCCGCCACGCCGCGGACCTCGCTCGCAAGGCGGCGAAGCCCGTGTCGGATCTTCGGGGACCCGCAGAGTACAAGGCGTCCATGGTGGCGGTCCTGGCGCGTCGCGCCTTGCAGGCGGCGCACGGTCGCGCCCAAGGAGGGCGGTGACATGGTCCTTCGTGACCCGGCGACCGTGAACGCCGTGGGTGCGGACATGCAGAAGGTCAGTGTGAACGTGAACGGGGTCGCCCATTCGGCGGACCTCGAGGCTCGCACACTGCTCGTGCATTTCCTCCGGGAGAACCTCGGGCTGACGGGGACCCACATCGGGTGCGACACGACGAACTGCGGGGCGTGCACGGTCCTCCTGGACGGGAAGGCGGTGAAGTCCTGCACGGTCCTCGCGGTCCAGGCGAGCGGTCGGAGCGTGATGACCGTGGAGGGCCTGGAGCAGGATGGCAAGCTCCACCCGATCCAGGAAGGCTTCCACGAGGAGCATGGCCTCCAGTGCGGCTTCTGCACGCCGGGCATGATGATGTCCGCCGTGGCGTTCCTTAAGAAGCATCCCAACCCGACGGAGGCGGAGATCCGCCACGCGATTGCGGGCAACCTCTGCCGCTGCACGGGGTACGTGAACATCGTCAAGTCGATCCAATACGCGGCGAACAAACTGCGGGAATCCCCTGGAGGTGGCAAGGCATGACCGTGCACGGAGGCATGGGCGAGTCGATCAAGCGCAAGGAGGATGCCCGGTTCATCCGTGGACAGGGCCACTACGTGGACGACGTGAAGTTCCCGGACATGCTCTACCTGGACATCAACCGCAGCCCGTACGCCCACGCGACGATCAAGGCGATTCACGCGGAGAAGGCGCTCCAAGTCCCGGGTGTCCTGGCCGTGATCACGGGCAAGGAT
>DASQGG010000153.1 GCA_035632695.1 Thermoplasmata archaeon | reverse complement strand
CGTGTCCCGCCGGGTTCACGTTGATTGCGAGGTAGAAGTACTCGATGCCCGGGCTGGTCGAGACGACGAAGTTGCTGTTGTTCTGGAACGTGGAGACAGACGCCGGGAGGAGCCCGGACAAGCCATCGATCTGTCGAGCTTGCAGGGCTGACGTCGCCGAACTCACGCTGGAGAACTCATTGAAGATGAGGGTCGTGATTGTAGGCTCCAGGGAGGGGATGAAGAAGCGCGGATTCTTCTGAAGGATCGCATACTGGTTCGTCACGTACGTCTGGAGTACGAAGGGACCGTCCCCCACGAAGTACGGGCCGCTCGTCGCATTGTAGCCGGGATACGTGGAGGCGTTCACGTACTTGTAGACATGGGCCGGTACGACGAACACAATCGCCGCGAACCACAGCCAGAGCGATCCCGTGAAGGTGATCTGGACAGCGCTGGGGCCCAGCAGGCGGACGTTCTGCACCGCGGCCACATCGGGCTCGATGAAGCTATAGCTCTGCTGGGAGATGTTGTAGCTGTAGTTGACGTCCTCGGATGTGATTGGGACCCCGTCCGACCATACGGCGTTCGGGTTCAGATGGAAGATGACCGTGTGGTTCGCGAAGTTCACCGTCCAGTTGGATGCCAGCGCAGGCGTGATCGCCTTCGTCTCGTCGTTGTAGTGGACCAGTGGGAGGAGGGTGTTGAAGTTGATCCAACCGCTCAGCTCCGAGTACGTGACGAAGGGGTTCAGCGTGTCGATGTACGTCCCGTACCAGCCCGATCGGAAGGTCAGATTCGAGCCCGAACTCGTGTGAACGACACCCGATGCCGTGAGCCGCGGGCTCGCCATCTTGACCGAGGCCACTGAAGAAGCAAACGCTAGCACGCCTGCGAGCAGGATACACAATACCTGCGGTACAGCCCCCCGCACAATTCCACCCGACCCCCTATCGTTCTGGAGCCTTAGCTATCTTTCGGTGACGGGGTCCCGGACTGGGTCGGTCGTGGAGGTGCGGCTGGCCTTGCTCCACCGAGGAGAGTGGCCGCGCGACCTGGAGCGAATAACCTCCGGTCACCCGATCGGGGTGGCTTCCTCAGGCCGTCGAGGCTCCCTCGACGTACGCCTTCAGGGACTCCAGAACACTCTGCCACAAGGCGGACCAGTCGCCCGGGATCTCCTTGAGGCCCCGGTGAGCGACGTGCACGGCCGTCTGCGGGCCTCTCGGCGACAGCTCGTAGTGGACGCTCGTGGTCACCGAGGCGCCTTCGGATGGGATCGTCCACGCGAACGCGAGCGTGCCGGGCCCGTCAATGGCCATGATCGTGCCTTCCACCCGACCGACTGACAACGTCGTCTCGTACCGTCCGCCCACATCCGGCTCGACGATCGCATCCTGGCCCCACCAGGCCGCGAGTTGCTCCGGGCTCGTCAGGGCCGCGAACACCCGGAACACGGGGGCGTTGATCGTAATCTTCGCGTCCCCGAGGACGGCGGCGCGCGGCGGCGGGGGCTTCCGGGGAGCACCCGGCGTCCCCGGTGCAGGCGCTCCGGATTCGGGCACGGACCCGTGAAGCGCGGCCCACGTCAAAACCTTGCCGGACGTGCCGCCGCCCCCGTTGGCCCGCGAGCGGCGGAAAGGCCTTTGCCGCGGCCGGGGGTTCGTTGGTTTCGGCATGCTGCGACGGCACTCGAAGCTGGTTCTCGCAGCGATTGGACTCCTTTCCCTATCCCACCACCCCACCGATCAAGAGGCCGATCAGGTAGGTCCCGGCCGCCGCACCCATGCCGACGGCGAGCATCTCGAACCCGCTGCGCACGAACGGGTGGAGCGAGGAGAGCGCGCGGAAGAGAC
Source organism: Thermoplasmata archaeon (assembly GCA_035632695.1). Lineage (NCBI taxonomy): Archaea > Methanobacteriati > Thermoplasmatota > Thermoplasmata > Thermoplasmata archaeon. The sequence goes on along the minus strand of DASQGG010000153.1, from coordinate 5,731 downwards.
CCGCCACGAAGAGGGCTCCCGCCGTGACCAGGACCGAGGCGATGACGGCCACGTGGGTGCCGAGGAGGACAAATGGGATGAGCGGGACGGACCCGGCGAGCGCGAACGAAACTCCCGTCAGAAGGCCCTGCCGAGCGGGGCGTTCGTCCTTTGTCGCAGCGCCCCCGTACCGTTCCGCGACCAGTGCGTCCAGGAACCGCTGAGGATCTTGCTGAAGACGAGCCACCACCTTGGCCGCCTCCTCCCTCGAGAGTCCTTTGGCCACGTAAGCCGCGATGAGCTGGTCTCGTTTCGTTGCGGGCGCCACGGAAGCCGCCTCACCCTCCATCCGGGTCTGCGCCGTGCGTGCGTCGCGTTCGGCCTTGACCGAGACGTACTCGGAAGCCGCCATCGAAAGGGCGCCCGCCACCATGGACGCGGCACCCGCGATCAGGACCGCCTGGTTCGAGTTCGTGGCCCCCGCCACTCCCGCGGAGAGCGCCACGATGCTCGCGAATCCATCGATCGCCCCGAGCAACGAACTCCGCAACGTGTCACTGCCCCGCGATCCCGCTTCTCGGGCGGCGGTGGACGTCTCGATCTCGTGAGCGACCTCGTCGGGAAGGAGCGCCGTGAAGACCGCCTGCGCATCGGGATCCTGCCAACGACGGGCCTGGTCCCGGTACTTCGCAACCCCGTCGACCTCCTCACGGTGAACAATCGGGAGGACCGAACCCACTCCGAGAAGCCGGGCCATCCCGACCAAGATGCGGTGGTTCCACAGCCGGGTCCGCCCCGGGAGGGGCCGGGCCAGCCTCTTCAGTAGCCCAGCCCACAGCGCCGCATGGCGCTCCTCGTACTCGGCCAGCTCCCGCAGAAGGTCGGCCCGAGCGGCGACTCGGTCAACGTTCGCGAGGGACTGGTACATCCACCGGCTGGACCGCTCGTCAAGAAAGTTCGCCTGGACCTCCCGAACGTGGGACTCGGTCCAGCGGAACGACGTGCTCCCCATGGCCATAGCCAGTCCGCGTGACACCTCCGGCTAGGGTATGGGGCCAGATAGCCTTGTCGTCAACCGGCGTCCCAGGACGCCGCCCCAAAGTCATGTGCACGAGGCGGACCGGCGAGGTGGCCCTACCGAATGCTTCGGCCACAGGCGCGTCTCCAGGCGGGTTGTGGGGTCCACCTCGGACGACAGCGCCGCGGGCACTTCCACCGGCCTTGCGGTTCCCAAGGCCAGGCGGGAATCGCCGGGCACTCCGAGCGATGGGGTGCGGTCCGCAGCGAACGAAGGCCGTGGTGGGTCCGAAGGCGTGGGGAAGGTGAACGCGTCGAACATGGCCGACGCATTCGCCTCCCGCGCCGTCAACGCGGGCAACCCCCAGTTCACCGCGATGAACTTCAGGATCGAGGTGTGGTCGAGCACGTCGTGGTCGATCCAACCCGCTCGCGCGTACGGCGAGACGATCAGGAGGGGCACGCGGAACCCGTAGCCGTAGGCGTCCACCTGGGGCGGGGGGACGTGGTCGTAGTAGCCGCCGGACTCGTCCCAGGTCAGGAACATGGCCGTCGCATTCCAGTCCGGGCGGGCCTCGAGCAGCTGGAGGATGCCCAGGACCCACCGCTCGCCCACGGTCACGTTTCCCGGGGGATGCTCGTTGACGGCCTCGTCGTTGCTCGTGTCAATCATGGTCACGTTCGCCAGGGGAGCCGTCTTCAGGTCCCCCGCCAAGTTCGAGAGGGGGACGATCTTGGCCGTCATCGACGGATTCGAGGCGATCTGGGAGAAGTCGAGGGGCGGGGCGGGGAACAGGAAGCTCGATGTGTAGTAGTACTTCCAGCTCACCCCCTTCGTCTCCATCTGGTCGAAGATCGTAGGGAAGGACAGGCTCCCCTGGAGGACGAAGTCCGACGTGACGCCGCCGCCTTGGCCCGCGATCGCGTACAGGCGGTTCGGGGTCGTGGGTCCGAGGACCGGCGCGAAGTAGTGGTCCGCGAGGACGTCCCGCGACGCGAGCGCCCAGTAGCCCGGAATCTGCGACGCGTCGTAGTAGCCCATGGCCGCGTCGCCGAGGCCCGCCCCGGCGGCGTTCGCGACGATCACGAACCGGTCGTTGAGACCGCCGGCGTACTCCGCGATCTCGCTCGCGCGGTCGTGGGGCGGGTCGGGGGTCGAGGTCCCGTTGATCCAGTGCGGGCTCACGGTCCCGCCGTGTCCGTCGGGAAGCGCGATGCCCGGCGGCAGACCGTACGCCCCCGGGTACGTGCCGAAGTAGTTGTCGAACGCATGGTTCTCCTGCATGATCTCCACGATGTGCTGGATGGGAGTCGCGGCAGGGACGATGGGGAGCGGAGGGGGCGGGGGCGGCTTCGTCAGCACGGACACGAGGACGGCGGAGAACACGACCAGAATCACGGTGCCGAAGACCGTGAGGGCAAAGCGCCGCTCCGAGCGCGTCATGGATGAACCTCTTGGAAACCGTGCAACGTTCCAGGACGCGGCCGCCATCTCCCGGGCACGCATAAACCATGCCCCGCCGACGACGGACAAGCCTCGGTCCCGCAGGAGGCGAGATTTGCGGCGATTCGGTCACCTTCTCGTTCGGGATCACGGCGTCGACCTGTGTCGTGGCCTTCTTCATCCTCTTGCAGATGCAAGGCCCGCAGCGTTCGACCGTTGTGATCACGGAGGCCGTGGACATCTGCTACTAAGGGACGAGGGGATCGCCCTCGAACCCGCACGCCCTCTCCGTGCCGCGGGAACAATGATGTCGCATCCGCTCTACCTGCTCCCGAGTGTACGCGGGTCCGGGTCGCCCGCGTTCGGCAGCCCCGGGCGTGGCTTCGATCAGGGTAGGCAAGTTCAAGCCGCCGGGAGGCAATGCGCGGACGCCCGTGGGGAGGGGTGCCATGCACGCGAAAGCCATCCTCGTTGCCGCGCTTGTGCTCAGCTTGCTCCTCGGCTCCGTCTGGGGAATGGGTGCGACCGCCGAGCCGGCGCGAGCCCGGGACAGCCTCCCCCGCGGACTCGGGGCTGGGTTGGGGATCACCGCGCCGACCACGGGCAGCAGTTCGTGGACGCTCCTCGGCACGCATTCGCCGCCCCGGGACGGCCACGCCTTCGTGTACGATTCGAAGGCGGACCGTTTCATCCTCTTCGGGGGCGCCATCACGACCTCGGGGTTCACGAACTCCACGTGGTCCTACGGCTACGCCACGAACACGTGGACGAACATCACCCCGGTCGTCGGACCTACGGCGCGGGCGGGACTCGGGATGGTGTACGATTCCAAGGCGGACCGAGTCATCCTCTTCGGCGGCTACGCTGGCGCCGCGGGCTTCAGCAACGAGACGTGGATCTTCGACCCGACCAACGACACGTGGAGCCGGAGGATACCGCCCACGTCCCCGACGTCGCGGGTCTGGCCGGCGATGGCCTACGACTCCCGGGCGGACCGGACGATCCTGTTCGGCGGATATGGGTTGAGCCCACTGTCGGATACCTGGGCGTACGACTACGCGGCGAACACCTGGACCCGGTTGAATGTGAGCAGCCCGAACACGTCCTACCTGGCCTCCTTGGCCTACGACCCAGCCGCGGGTCGGGACCTCCTGTTCGGCGGCTTCACCTCGGTCGCCATGCCCATCCCCGAACACAACACGTACGCCCTGGACTACGTGAACCTCACGTGGACCGACCTCTCTCCGGTCGTGCACCCGTCGGGCCGGGGTGGGTCGGGGTTCGCCTTCGACACGGTGTCCGACCGCGTCGTCCTCTTCGGCGGATCAAACACCTTCGGCGGTCTCCCCGGCAACGCCCTGAACGACACCTGGGCGTACGACTATGGGCAGAACGCATGGGCCAACGTGACCCCGGTGGTGGCGCCTTCGCCGAGATTCATGCCGGCCATGGACTTCAGCCCCGCGGCGAACCGAACCGTCCTCTTCGGCGGCGCGACCCTCGCGGCGGTGCCGTACAATGACACGTGGGCCTTCCAGTACGCGCCCGCTCTCCCGGGCGCGCCGCAGAATCTGGGTGCCGCGGCCGGGCTTGGCCGCGTGACGCTCACCTGGCAGGCACCTCTCTCGGACGGCGGCTCGCGGGTCACGAGCTACACGGTCTTCCGGGGCACCACCTCTGGAGGCGAGACCCTCCTGACCACTGTGGGCAACGTCCTCACGTACACGGACACCACAGGGACGGTCGGGACGCTGTACTACTACGAGGTCGCGGCGGTCACCACGGCGGGCGAAGGAAGCCGGTCGAACGAGGCGTCCGCCGCGCCCTTGCCTCTCGCCACGCCGCCTTCCGCGCCGCAGAATCCGTCCGCGACCCCTGGCGATGCGCAGGTCGTCCTGACATGGCAGGCCCCCTCATCAAACGGCGGTGCGCCGATCACGAACTACACGGTGTACCGCGGGACGACCTCCGGGGGCGAGTTGCTCCTCAAGCTGCTGGGCAACGTCCTCGCGTACACGGATACGGGCCTGACGAACGGGCAGACGTACTACTACGAGATCCGCGCGAACAACTCCGCGGGCCAAGGACCCGCGTCCGCGGAAGTCTCCACCACGCCCGAGACGACGCCCTCGGCGCCCCAGTCGCTCGTCGCGACCGCGGGCGTGCAGGCGGTCACGCTGACGTGGCAGGCGCCTGTTTCGGACGGAGGCGCTGCGGTCAGCCGATACGTGATTTATCGGGGCACGGCATCGGGGGCCGAGACGCTTCTGGCCAGCACGCGCGGCACCGCACTCTCGTACGCGGACTCGGGATTGACGAGCGGCACGACGTACTACTACGAGGTGAGTGCCCTGAACGCCGCGGGCGAGGGAGCGAGATCGAGCGAGGTCCACGCCACGCCGACCGCGCCGCCGGATACGACCCCGCCCTCCGTGGCCATTGCCTCACCGATCAACGACAGCGTCCTGACGGGAACGAGCGTCACGGTCACCGGGAGTGCCACGGACGACGTCGCGGTCGCGAAGGTCGAGCTCAGCACGGACGGTACCACGTGGATTTTGGCGAGCGGCACGACCTCCTGGTCCGGGACCGTGACCCTGGCGTCAGGCGCCAACACGATCTACGTCCGCGCCACGGACACCTCGGGGAACGTGAAGATCGTCAGCGTCCGGGTGACCGTGCAGCTGCCGAGCCCGGCTCCGCAGGGCCTGGATCCCGTGCTCGTGGGAGGGATCATCGTCATCGTGGGGATCGCGGCCGCTGCCGTGGCGTTCTTGGTCTGGCGTCGCCGGAAGAAGGTGGTCCCTCCTCCTGGGCCCTCCCGCCCCGGCACCTAGGATTCGCTGCCTTCGCTCCTCGACGTCCGCGGTCCGGTGAACGAAGTCCACGTGGCAGCCCACACGTCTGCCCAAGAATGTCGCATCTCGCCCCAGAAGCATCTACAGGCCCATCGGGAGAGCCCTCGCTTCCCCGGCTACCTGCAACCGCCGCGCAATCCGGGCCGATTGGTCGCTCCCTCTCGCGCACCGCAAGGTTCCAATCCCCTCGGGCCCCTGGGGGTCCCAGAACGTGGAGCGATGCCACCGAGCCCTCTTCCCGCGCCGCCTCGACGGCGTGGCTTCTTCGTCGTCATCCTGGTCAGCGTGACCGTCCCGATGGTCGGATCCGTGGCCGTCGGGCTGGTCTTCTTCAGTGGGCTGTATCCGGGGCTGTCTCCGTGCGTCGTCAACTTCAAGCCCGCTGTCACGCTCGGTGCCGCATCCTCCGTGGGTGACGGGGAGCGAATTCCCG
>DASQGG010000152.1 GCA_035632695.1 Thermoplasmata archaeon | reverse complement strand
TCGAAGGCCACGATCCCCGTGTTCAGGAGCGCGAGGACGACGAAGGCGACCACCGCCAGGACGAAATCCCCGACGAACAGCCACCGGACGATGCTCTCCGCCCGTCCTCCCGAGACCACGGGAGCGGCGAACAGGAGGGTCACGCTCATCATCAGGTACCCGAGCGCCTCGAACGTGATGAAGATCCCGTGCGGGTTGTACTGCGTGAACAGAGCGAGGCCGGACGTCTCCCCGCTCTGGAGGCTCGGCACGACCACGGTGAGCTGGACGAAGTAGTCCACCAGAATGATGCCCGCGTAGAGCAGGGCGAAGGACAGCGCGATGCGGCTGAAGACCTTCCTTCCCTCCGCGGCAACGGCATGGATGCACGCCATGAGCACGACGAAGACGGCCGCCAGCAGGAAGCCCGGGTACAGCCAGACGTAGTCCACGGGGATGAACGAGGCGACGGCCGTGTACGGGTACGCGACGCACGCGCTCCCGCAGAACGGGCCGCTCCGCGGAGGCGTCGCGATGCCGACGACCATGAACACCGCGGAGATCATGGCCGTCAGGAGGGCGGCCCAGAAGCCGAGTCGATGTGCGTTCGCGTTCGCCGAACGTCCGAGGTCACTGTCGTGCTCGCTCATGGTTCCTGGCCACCGCCGGCCCCGGAATCTTCCGCAGGCCCATAGGGTTATGGTACTTTCGTTGCTCTCGGGCCGCCCGAGGCCTCGGCCAGCATCCGCTCCGCCGGTGCTTCGAACCCGAACTAATGGGCCCTCGGGTCGGATGCCCGATCATTCCTTCGTGGACGGCTCGCGCGCGAACAGAGGCCGATATTGCCCATACCCCGCCGCCTCGAGCTGGTCGACGGGGACGAAGCGCAACGCCGCCGAGTTCATGCAGTAGCGCAGACCGGTCGGAGCCGGGCCGTCGTCGAACACATGCCCCAGATGCGAATCTGCGTGCCTCGAGCGGACCTCCGTCCGCGCCATGAACAGTCCATGATCCGAGTGGGTGACGATGTTCTCCGGGACCAGGGGCTTCGTGAAGCTCGGCCAGCCGGTCCCCGAGTCGTACTTGTCGAGCGAGCTGAACAGGGGCTCCCCGGAGACGACATCGACGTAGATCCCGGCGTCCGTGTGGTGCCAGTCCGCGTTTCGGAAGGTCGGTTCGGTGCCTTCTCGCTGGGTGACCCGGTATTGCACGGCGGTCAGACGTTCTCGCAACTCTCGATCGGATGGCTTAGTGAAAGCGCCCATCGTCGCCTCCCCGTTGCACTATCCCCGGCCCGGTAGATGACGACTGCGCATTTCGGGCCGCGTCCGGAGACACGACAAGTGACCGCCCCGCACCGGTCGACCTCGCCGATCGGTTCAGCCCCCGCTCAGGGAACGCTGCGCTGGAGCTGCCAGGCGTGCCCGGGCTGGAGGATGAAGAGGTCCCCGCAGACCAGGCAGCGGAGGAATTCGGTGAGCCCGGTCGCGCCGAGGTATTCCGTCCGCGGGTGGGCGCATTCCGCAATGGGAAGGCGACGAGCCGCGGCGAGGTCGGGTTCGATCCGGACGGGCGACGGAGCGGCGGGTACCGCGGATCCGGGACGGACAAGGCGACTCCGGAGGAACACACGCACCCGTGCCCCGAGGGGCGGCGGCGGACGACGGACCGCGGGACCGAGGACGCTCGGGTCGCCGCCCCACTCGCTTCGCACGTACGCGCGGATGTCGTCGGGGAGTCGCTCCTGGAAACGCTGGCTCTGAGCTCGGACCCACAGGGAACCGGGTATCATGTCCCCACCCACGGGCCCGTCGGGGATGGCGGTTGAGCCGGCATTCGCCGCCGTCCTTGGAAGCCGTCCATGGACGGGTCAGAGTCTTCGCGTCGGCGAGGAGCTATCTACCCGCAGGGAATCGAGTCGCCGTCCGCCATGCCCGCCCTGAAAGGCATTCGACCCCTGCGCGACGGCGGCATCGAGTGGGTCTTCTACTTTCGGAGGTCCGAAGTCCCCCCGCACGAGCAGGCGATCGTCGAGCGGGCGAAACGGGACAAGTTCCTGCGTCTCGCGGTGACGTTCGGGTCGCCGGACGCGGGCTGGCACGCGTACCGGAGCACGACCGCGGTGCACCTCTGGAACATGGCCAATCTGCCCAAGCGGATCACCTGGCTCCGGGTCTTCGTCCATGTGTTCACCCACGAACCCTTGCATCATGCGATCGGCCTTGCGCTGGCGGAGATGGGCGAGTGGGAGGACCACGAGTGGGTGATTCGCGAACTCGGCGACGCCCGTTGGTGGTAGCGGGATCGCCGCACCCGTTCCGAAACCTTTCAATCCTGAGGACGCCCTGGGACCGCCCGAGGGAAAGATGGTTTCCTACAAGGTGGACGTCGTCTCGGCCGTGGGATGGACCTCGGCTCCCAACATCTCCAAGCAGGTCCAGACGAGATTGGACGCGTTCGCGGCCGGAGGGTGGCGCCTCTCCGGGATGGCCAGCGTGGGAGGGACCGGCGGGTTCTTCGGAGGTGCGACGAATCCGTTCCTGGTCATGGTCTTCGAGCACGATTGACGCCGCCGCGCGGAGCGAGCCTCACCCCACGTGTCCCGGGAGATCTGGACCTGCCATCGGCGCAGGGTTTCAGACGCTCCAGGGACGCCGCGGGAATCCCCTCGAACCGCAAAGGACCAAGTCCTCGCCGCGCCTCACGGAGACTAGCATGCTGCATCTTGCGGATCGTGACGGAAACGCGTTTTGCGGCGCCAAGCACGGGGATCGCACGTTCGAGTATCAACGAGTCGACTGCCCGGATTGCCTCCGCATGATCCGAGAGGCGGAGCGCCAGGACCGCCGTGACGAGAGCGGCGGCGGATGATCGGGCCCTGTCGCCATCGGTTCCCGTACGGGGATGTGACAATCACGCGTCGGGCTTCGCGACGGCCATGGGAAGTGGATCGTCCCTTCGCAGGGGACGGAGCCCCGAGCCCTCGTCCGTGCTGTACACGCGGACGAGGCGCATCCCGGCCCGCGCGAGGAGCCGCCGGAGGACGGCCACGGACATCACCCGCGTGGAGTACGTGTTCACGAACCTCCGCCGGAGGCGGTCGCCTGCGAACGCGAAGAACCGATTCTCCGCCGTAAGCCGTTGCCGCGATCGATCGAAGGAGAGGTCGTACAGCCAGACGATCTGCACGGGACCGTCGTGCACGATCCACCCCTGTCCCTCCGTCTCCGGGTGCAAGGCCTTCGCGAACTCGAAGACGTACGCGCCGCCGGGGCTCAGGTGGCGGCGGACCGCGCGCAGGTGGGCGAGCACGTCGTGGTCCGTGAGGAGGTGCGTGAACGCGCCATCCATGCAGATGGCCGCGTCGAACGTCCCGCCGAGATCGAAGGACCTCATGTCCGCGCGGACGAACGCGGGGTTCGGGCGGCCGCGGGCCTTCGCGCGGGCGACGCGGAGCATGGCCGGGGAGGCATCGAGACCCGTGACGCGGAACCCCCGCTCCCCGAGAATCAACGCGTGGCTTCCGGTGCCGCAGCCGAGATCCAGGACGGAGGCGGGATGACGAGCGAGGAACCGCGCGAAGACTTTCTCCAGGAGGGCAACCTCCGCCGGGTAATCGACGTCCTCGTGGAGGACGTCGTAATACTTCGCGATCCGATTGAAGAGTCGTTCCGTCATGGTGGATTCGTCCGCGGTGCCGCTCGCATCCGATGAGGCTCTCCGCGGAGGCATGACGCCTCCGGGTTTCAGGGTTTGTCCCTGATGGCATGCCCGATTCCCTCCGAAGGTCGCGAGTAGTTTCGCGTACCACTCCCGCGGTCCCCTTCATCCCCCGCACCGGGCTCCTGGCGACCCGGGTCCATGTCCCGAAAGCGAGCCACCGCGGACGGGTCGTATCAGCACCTGAACGAGGTCGTGGTCGCAGCCCTCCAGGGCCGTCAGGATATGGAGTCGGCCACGGAGGGCATCCTGGCGAGCCACAGCGCCGAGCAGATCCGTGCCGTCTTGTACGACGAAGGGGAGCGGTACCGTCGGTTCAGCCACGAGCGGTTCCGCGACCTCGTGGAGCGGTTGCGGATGCGCGGCGTCCTGTGGTGAGCCGCGGCGGCCTCGCCCTCCAAGGGTGCGGCCCGGAGGATTGCGTCCATAGCCTTAAGTGACACCCCGACTGCTGACCCCACGATGACGGGAACCGGAAGGACGGGCTCCAGGACGGCCTCGCGCGGCCAGCAGAAGAGCCGAAAGTGGAAGCGTCGACGGCAGCGGCGGACGCAGGCTCGGGCGGCGGCGCGACGCTCGAAGTGAGCGGTCGGCCCGCGCCTCCTTGAGCTCATGGGTGGGAGCGCCCCCCAGGGCGTGGCGGGAGCACCCGCCTGCGGAAGAAAACCGTTAAACGACCGTCTCGCCTGCACCCGGCGAGAGGCCTGCGGTGCGGCTGCATTTTCAGGAGAAGCCCTGGGATCTGTACGTGGCCGTGGGCTACACGGCCGTCATGGCGGCCGCGCTCCTCGCCCTCAACGTGGGCAACCTCCTCGCGATCCTCCTCGTCCTCTTCGTCCCCGGGTACGTGCTCGTGGCCGCCCTGTTCCCGGGCATCATCCTCGCCGGCCATCCCGAGATCGACTGGATCGAGCGGATCGCCCTCGCCTTCGGCCTGAGCATCGCGGTCGTGCCGCTCCTCGGGCTCCTCCTGAACTTCACGCCCTTCGGCATCCGCTTCGCGCCCATCGTCGCGACGATCACGGCCTTCACGGTCGGCGTGGGCTACGCGGCGTACTGGCGGCGGATGAAGCTGCCGCCGGAGCGGCGGCTCTCCCTGACCGTGGACTTGGGCCTGCCCGAGTGGAAGGAGTACGGCCTCCTGGACAAGATCCTCACGGTGGCCCTCGCCGCGAGCATCGTGGTCGCGGTCGGCACCCTCGCCTACGTCGTCCTGACGCCGCGGCCGGGCGAGACGTTCACGGAGTTCTACATCCTGGGCCCCGGAGGCAACGCGAGCGCCTACCCGACGAACCTCACGGCGAACGAGACCGGGCGGGTGATCATCGGCATCGCGAACCACGAGGCCGCGACGGTGAACTACACGGTCCGCGTCGACCGGGTCGGGGTGCGCATCGTCTACAACGCGACCGCGGGATTCAACGAGACCGTCGAGGTCAACCGGACCACGTGGACCAACGTCACGGTCACGGTCGCGAACGGCGCGAACTGGACGGAGCCGTACACCTTCACGATCCCCGCCGTCGGCCTCTGGAAGGTCCAGTTCCTCCTCTTCCGGGACGGGGTGTACTCGAGCCCGTACCGGCAGGTCCACCTGTACGTCACGGTCCGGTGACGAGAGCCTCCAGGCCCGGAGCCAAGCGAAGCGCCTATTAGCCGGAAGCCCCTGCCTCCGAGCCAATGGTCGTCCCGTTGTTCCGCGAGAGCCGCCTCCTGCGGGCGGCCGTGCTCACGACCTGGGCCGCCAGCCTGATGGCCTGGATCTACGTCGTCCTCCGGATCGTCCTCAACGGGATCAACCCGCCCGACCCGTTCCTGCCTGGGGTTCGCGGCCTCTCCTTCGTCGGGGCGGGCGCCATTTCGTTCGGCCTGTTCTGCGTGAGCATGTTCCTCTACCTGTGGCTCTGGGGTCGCTTCGGCGGGACTCCCCCCATGCCGGGAAGCCCGTACGGACGCGGACCCTGGGGACCCTAGACGAGGAGGGGGAGGCGAGCGACGCCTCGCTCAGGCGAGGTGACACTTTCGATCGAGTTCGTCGAGGACCCGGCCGTCGACGTTGACGTCAAACTTCCGGGCCCAGAGCCGGTCGCTATCCCGGAGCGCGGGCCAATCCTGCATGGTCAGGATCCGGGGCGTCGACGCTCCCTCGGGCCAATCGATGTATCTCAGATTGTCGTCCACCCGCCGATCCCTCAGAGACGAGTTCATCAGGACCGCCTGGAAGAACGTCTCGTCCGGATCGGTCGCGCGTCGGTAGAACTTGAGGAGCGCCTCGTGGTGCTCCACGTAGTCAAGGACGAAGGCCACGTGCTCCTTCCGCATGCAGAAGTACGCCGAACCCCCGTAGGGGCGCATCCCGTCCGGCAGCTCCTTCCGAATCCGCGGGTACAGGAACGGCGCGCCGTGCTCCGAGATCGGCAGGACGAACACCTTGTGCGTGTATCGGCGCATGATCTTGAGGTCGTCCGTATCGTCCTTCGCCTCCATGTACGTCTCCGTCGAGTTCGCAAGGCGCCGGTTGATCTCCTCCCGGGACTGAATCGGGTAGCATTGCCCCGTGAGGTTCACAAAGTAGTCGTAGTCCGTGTCGCGGAACCGGCGCATGGCGTCCAAGGTCGCGGCCACGCACTTGAAGTTCGCCCAGCCTGCGCCGTACCGGAACACGACCGTGAGTCGGGGATCCCGGAGAGGCTCCAAGGTTCGCTCCCAAACGGCCTGAACCTTCGGATCCAGCGCCCGGAAGACGTTCACGTAGTAGACGTGCCCCGGATCCCAAAGGGCGCGCAGGAGCCTCGCTACCTGCGAAGGATTCTTGTGCACGAGCAGGCAGTAGGCGATCCGCGTCGTGGAAATCACCAAGGACCCTGTGGGCCTGACGACCGTTCCTCCGACGCGTTCCGGTTCCCCGGATCCCAGGCGCGTTTGGCATGGGCCCCGGTACCATCAATCCCTGCTTCCCGTCGCGTGCCCCGTTCACCCCGCGCGAACCCCTGCATCCGGTCATCTCGTTAAAGGCCTTCTGCCGCTCCCTGGAGGACAGCAGCATAGCGCGCGTCCGGATGCCCATGGTCCCGGCAGGCGTGGAGGAAACCTTAGTCGCGGCGCGGGTCCGTACCCGAGTCATCCGGGGGACGAGGGGGCTTCTTTGGCGGACGCCGGACCGTGCGGACCATCCGATGGATTCCCTTGCCCAGGCCCGCGATTGCGCGATCGCGGAAGATGACGAAGAGGACGAGGATCGCGGACAGTCCTAGGGCGATGGCGAGGCCAACCCACGGATCCCACGCGGGGTTCGTCGACCGCCCAGCCTGGGCGCCCGTGAACGTGTACGTGAACGGGGTGCCCAACGCGAGTCCATTCCGGTCCGTGGCATTGGCGGCGACCGTGAGCGTGTACTGCAGGCCCGGTCCGAGCGGTTCATCGAGAACGATCCGGAGATGACGATCGTCCACCCAGACGGCGTGGTAGGAAATCGCGTTCGAAATCCGGATGGCGCCTTCCACGGACGAACGGTTCATGGGTGACGAGAACAGGAGGTCGATGGCCCCCGCGGTGAGGTCCAGCCCTGCCGATTGCACCGTGGGCCGAGTCGATGGCGACGTCACGATCTTGAGGTTGTTCGAGATGGGTGACCAGTTGGGCACGTTGTCCGCCGTCCGCAGGGCGAACCAATAGGTGGTGTCGGGCTGAAGGCCGGTCACGTTCAGCGTCTCCTCGGACCCGGACACCCCGGGCGCCGGCGTGGCGACCTTCGTGCCCTGGTCGAGGGTCGCATTCGTGAGGGGTCCCGACGTGCTGTACCGCAGGTCGTACTGGCTCGCCCGCCCGACGGTCCCATTGTTCCCGGGCGCCGTCCACTGGAGGACTGCGTAGCTCGGACCAGTGACCGAGGCCCGAACGTCCGTGACCTGGGCCGGAGGCGTCGTATCCCCGGGCGGCGCGGGGAAGCTCCCCCACAGGGTAACGGAGTACGTGGCCATCGTCGCGCCGAAGTCCACGGAGAACTGAGCGAACCCGCTCCCGTCCGTGGACAGGGTGCCGTTGCGGTACACGCCCGTGCTGAGCTCTCGCACCGAGACGTTGTAGACGTAGCCTGCCGCGAATCCCTGAATGGTGAACGTCGTGGTTCCCATTCCCGCGACATCGAGGCTCGTGGTCCCGCGGGGGTTTAGCGCGCCGAGTACGGTGTTCCCGTAGACGGAGCCCCGGTAGTCCAGGGTCCCGTCCACGGTGAGCGCCGCGCTGTCCGTCACCCCGGCGAGGGATTCCTGGTCCCCGTACGTGCGTCCTCCGGTGGTCAACGAAAGCGTGCGATGTCCGTCCGGGCGATCCGCGAACGCGAGCTCCTGGATCGGCCCGTTCGCGAAGAAGAGCCAGTCCCCGTACACGGGATACGTGTTCGTCCCATCCGTCCACTGGCTCGCTCCGTGGCCGAGGAAGGTGTTGTAGAAGGCGTTGCTCAGGGACATGTGCGTGAGATAGCCGCCCGAGATGAAGGTGAACGTGTTGTTGTACCACACGTTGTTCGACGTGTTCGCACTCGAGCCCGCGCAGGCAGGGTTGTTGGGGCAGATCCAGACTCCTGCCTCGGTCAGGTTCGTGAATGCGTTCCCCGTTACCGTGACGCCCCCGGTCTGGAACTCGAGACCGCTGGCGTAGTTGTCGAACGTGTTGCTGCGGAAGAC
>DASQGG010000151.1 GCA_035632695.1 Thermoplasmata archaeon | reverse complement strand
ACGAACGGCTTCGTCGGGCCCGGCCCTGAAATCAGGCCGGACACCATGACGTACAGCACCGCGGCGAGTACCACCGTGATCGCGACCATCAAAATCGTCGCGATGACGGGAGACACCGCCTGGTCATCCTTGCGGATGATGGCTTTCATGGTTTAGTCCTCCTGCGGCGCGTTGGCGCCGCATGAAACCCTATGGGATGGAAGGGCGGGTTTAAACGTTTCGTGGCGAATGTCCGCTATTGAGAACACCCGAAATGGGACAATTCTCGGAGCGCGGCCATCCTAGTGAAATCCGGGCATCGGTGCTAAGTTTTGTCACGGCTCCTGCTTAAATAGTCTCGCTAAGCCCAACTCGGCCCGCCGCTACCCGTCCGTGAGCTCCAGGGTTTCGTCGCTCACGAGGACAAGCATGCTCCGAATTTCGTCCGTTTCGTACTCCTGCATGGAAAAGATTGCTGTGTACGCGCCGTGCGATCGGAGATTGTTCACGAGGATGTGGAGGAACTCGCTCAGGATCTTCATGTTGTTGTGGATGGCCAAGGAGTTGATCGAGTCGAGGATGACCAGGGCGCTGCGGCCCTCGTTCTTGCGCATGAGGAACTCGACCTTGAGCATGATGTTCTCGAGCATGGTCGGGCTCTCGACCTGGATCGTGTGCGCGTGCCGCTTCTCCGTGGACATCATGATCTGGCTGATGCAGTCGACGAACCAGATGTGGTCCAGGGGGATCTCGAGGACCTCCAGGGCGTTGATGATGCTTTGCGCCGGGACCGTGGTCGTGACGTAGATCACGTCGAGATCCTTCTTCTTCGCGAAGAGGTCCACCATCCCCTGGATCGCGTCGAAGTACTGTTCCGCGCGCAACTTGACCGCGACTGCGGAAGCCGGCGGGAGCTTGAGGAGCTTGTCGCTGACTTCGGAAGGGACTCCCATCTCACGCGCCTCCGGAGACGCTTCCGCCCTTGAGGAGCGGCACGAGGAGGACGCCGCACGTGGTCAGGTCGAGGACGTACTTCGCGCGGCTGTGCTGGGTTCCGCGCATCTTGACGACCTGGAGCGTGCGCAGGAGGTCGCCGCGGCGCTCGAGGTTGCCCAGCACGACCACGCCGTCCGCGATGGCCTCCTCGAGGCCGAACCGGGAGTACCCGTCTGCATGCGGCGGGTTCTCCGCGACGAGCAGGGACGTGCATCGCTTGGGGCTCAGCTTCAGCCCGAGCCGCAGGAGGAAGTCCCGGATCCGCTCCTGCTCCTTAATCCGATACGCGACCGACGTGGCGGAATCGAGGACGAGGCGTCGCACCTTGCCTTCCTCGACCAACCCGAGGAGCGTGTCCGTCAGGAGGCGGGATTCCTCGAGGCTCAGCTCGTCCTTATCGATGCCCAGCTTCTCGTACAGCTTGGGGAGGTCGACGAACTGGAGCTTCCCCTGCTTCAGGAGCTTGTCGTCCCAGAAGTCGAACGGGATCACGTTCCGGAGGAGCTTGTCCGTGGGCTCCGTGACGCTCAGGTACAGGGAGTTCTCCCCCTGGAGCGCGCCGCGGACCAGGAACTCGATGCAGATGGACGTCTTCCCCGTGCCCACGCTCCCGGACACCAGGACCGTGTTGCCCCGGGGGATGCCGCCGTTCAGGATGTGGTCGAGCCCTTGGATTCCCGTGAGGCACCGCTCGCGTTCGCTACCCGCGTCGCGCTCCTTCGAGGGCATCGGAACGAGGCCTTTCACCCGGATGGCGCTATATGAGGGAGCCGCGCTGAATATCGAACGTGAGAACACGGAGGGCGTGGGGCCGCCTCAGGGACCCAGGGCGCGCACCCGGTCGAGGAAAGCCTGAGGCGCCCAGGCGGAGCCCTTCGGCCCCGTCCCGGCGCGCTCCCATGCGGCCCTCCAGGCATCGAGGCACGCTCGGCCGTCGAACACGTGCGTTCCCTCGCACCGCACGCAGACGCGGTCCGACGCCCCTGGCTCCTCGACGACGTAGAGGAGGCTTCCGGTGGGCTCGAGATTCTCCACCTTCCCCCGTCGAACCTCGAAGCGGATGTCGCCCCCGCACACGGGACAGCGGGCGTGCGCCGAGAGGTCGAGGGACGCGCCGGTCAGGAGGAGGTCGGCCCCGCACCGCACGAACACGGGGATCCCCGCGACCGTCGCGATGTAACACGTGGGAGTCGGAGACGCTCCGACGACCATCCCTCGGCCGAAGCGCGGCCGTCCCATGAACCTGTGTCGCGGCGGTCCCCCATGGTGGCGTCGCTCCCCCGCTTCGCCTCGATACGTTTTTATCGCGAGGGCGAGGTACTTCGCAGGGGAGACCGTGGAGCCCATCCTGCACGTGGCCCTCGACTTCATGCACGGGAAGCGCGCCGTCCAGGCCGCGAAGGAAGCCATCGCCGGGGGCGCGGACTGGCTCGAGGCGGGAACGCCGCTGATCAAGTCCGAGGGCATGGACGTCGTCCGGGCACTCAAGAAGGCGTTCCCCAACAAGACGATCGTCGCGGACCTCAAGACCATGGACACAGGCGCCCTCGAGGTCGAGATTGCCGCGAAGGCCGGCGCCGACGTGATCACGGTCATGGGGGTCACGGACGACGCGACGATCGCGGAGGCGGTCAAGGCGGCGCGGCGCTACGGCTCCAAGATCATGGTCGACCTCATGCGCGTGAAGGACAAGCCGAAACGCGCGGTCGAACTGGAGAGGCTCGGCGTGGACTACCTGAACCTGCACGTCTCCATCGACGAGCAGATGATTGCCCGCACGCCCCTGGAGGAGCTCAAGGCCGTCGTTAAGGCGTCGAACCTTCCTGTCGCGGTGGCGGGGGGTCTGAACTCGGAGACCGTGGCCCAGGCCGTCAAGGCGGGCGCGTCGATCGTCATCGTGGGCGGCGCGATCATCAAGGCCGAGGACGTGACCAAGGCCACACGGACGGTCAAGAAGGCCATGCAGGAGCGCAAGGCAATCCCGACGGGCCTCTACAAGAAGTACGCGGAGGCCGACGTCTTCGAGGCGTTCCGCAAGGTGAGCACACCGAACATTGCGGACGCGATGCAGAAGCGCGGCGTCCTGCATGGGATCGTGCCGCGGATCCAGCACGGGACGAAGCTCGTCGGGCACGCGCTGACCGTGAAGACCGCGGACGGGGACTGGGCGAAGCCCGTCGAGGCGATTGACCGCGCGAAGCCCGGGGACGTGATCGTGGTCGACGTCGGCGGAGGTCCGACCGCGGTCTGGGGCGAGCTCGCGTCGAACTCCTGCCTCGTGAAGGGCGTCGCCGGTGTCGTGATCGACGGAGGCGCGCGGGACATCGATGCGATTTACGACCTCAACTTCCCCTTGTTCAGCAAGCACATCTCGCCCCACGCGGGCGAGCCGAAGGGCCAAGGCAGCATCGGCGGGGAGATCGAGTGCGGCGGCCAGCTTGTCCGGACGGGGGACTGGGTCATCGGGGACGAATCGGGCGTCATCGTCGTGCCCAAGGAGCTCGGCGTGGAGATGGCGAACCGCGCGCTCGACGTGCTCGAGCGGGAGAACCGCATCCGCGCGGAGATCAAGCGCGGCGGAACCCTGAGCTCCGTCCTCGAGCTCGAGAAGTGGGAGCAGGTCCGCTGAGGTGCCCATGGACCGCGCGGCCGTCGAGCGCCTGCTCCGGGACCTCAAGGGCGGCAAGGTGAGCGTCAAGGAGGCCATGGAGGCGCTCCGCGCGTTGCCGTACGAGGACCTCGGGTTCGCGAAGATCGATTCCCACCGTGAGATCCGCCGCGGCATCCCGGAGGCCGTGTACTGCCCCGGGAAGACCGCGGAGCAGATCGTGGCCATCGTAAGGCGCATGGTCGCGTCCCGCTCGTTGGCCCTGGCCACCCGAGCCTCGCCGGAGATCTACGAGCGGATCAAGGGGAGCCTTGAGGGCATGCCGGTCGCCTACCACGAGAAGGCGCGGCTCGTCGTCGCGGGGAAGACCCCCGCCGCGCGGCGCGGCAGCGTCCTCGTGGTCACCGCGGGGACCAGCGACATCCCCGTGGCCGAGGAGACCGCGGTCACCGCGGAGGTGCTCGGCAACCGCGTCACGCGCCTGTACGACGTGGGCGTGGCGGGCATCCACCGGGTCCTGGACCATCGCGAGCTCCTCCAGGGAGCCAAGGTGATCGTTGTCGTCGCGGGGATGGAAGGCGCCCTGCCCAGCGTCGTCGCGGGCCTCGTCGATGTGCCCGTGATCGCCGTGCCCACGTCCGTCGGCTACGGCGCAAGCTTCGACGGTCTCGCGGCGCTCCTCGCCATGATGAACGCCTGCTCGCCCGGCGTGGCCGTCGTGAACATCGACAACGGGTTCGGGGCCGGCTACCTCGCGAGCGTGATGAACCGCTGAGCCGGTTCAGAGGAAGAGGTACTGCTGCGAGGCGCCGAAACCGAGGATTCCGAGGGCGACGGCTAGGATGGCGAGCCACGTGAGCTTGTTCCAGTGCCACACCTTGGCCCCGTCCAACGGCATGAGGGGGATCATGTTGAACGCGGCCAGGATGAGATTCACCGAGGCCACGATTTGGAAGAGGTATGCCAGCAGGAAGGCGAGGGACCCCGGATAGGCCATCGGCACGATGGCGACGAGGGCCGCGAAGAACACGATCCCGAGACCGATGTTGGTGACCGGTCCTGCCGCGCTGATCCGACTGTTCTGCTGCGGCGTCACGGCCCCGGAGATGTACGTGGCCCCGGGCGCGCCGAAGATGAAGCCCAGGAACGCGAAGACGAAGGCCATGGCGAGGCCCTGGAGCGAGTACCGGAACTCGGCCCAGTGGCCGTAGCGCTCGGCCACGATCTTGTGCATGATCTCGTGGAGCCCGACCCCGGAGCCCACGGAGACGAGCGCCGCGACGAAGCCGAAGCCCAGGTTCGCCGCGAAGTTGCCCGGGAAGAGGTCGAGGCCTCCGCCGAGGAGCGGGTTGACGAGGACCACGGTGAAGGCCGCGCTCAGGCCGAGGATGGCCACGCCGAGCTGGATGAGCTCCGTCCGGCTGAACTGCACGCCCCGCCGCGGCGGTTCCGGATACACGTAGATGGGCGGTGCGGCGTACTCCGAGTACGGAGGGCGCATGGCGCTGCGGTCAGGCCCCGTTCCTATTTAGGATTGTGTCCCTAGGCGAACTTCGCCCCGCAGTTGCCGCAGAGCTCCGCGGCGGCCTCGAGTTGGACGTCGCAGAGGGGACATCGGAAGTCCCCGTTCCTCCCTCGCTTGAGGATCTGGGCGCGGATCAGGCGCACGCTCCGCTCCCGGAACTCCGCGAGGTCCTGGGCCAGGAGGGACTCGAGCTGGGTCACGTCGAAGCCCCGCTCCCGCCACAGCTCGACCTGGTGGCGGTACTCGTCCCGGAGGACGTCCTCGGGGTTCACACCACCGAACGCGTCCAGCAGCTCCCGCCGGACCTCCTCGGGCATCTCGCGGAAGTCCTCGTCCTCGTCGAGGATGCCGATGCCCTCCGTGACCTCCTGGAGCTTGCGCCCGACGGTCGCCTCGGGGCGCGCGGGCGGGAAGGGAGCGCCACACGTCGCGCACGCGTCCGCACCGGGCCGGGTCGAGCCACCGCAGATGGGACAGCGGTCACTCGGACCGGGGCCGAGCGCGTCCAGGGCGATCTCCGCCAGGAGCATGCGACGTGCGATCGCGTGATGGATCCCCCGGCGGATGTCGCTCTCCGGGAGGGCGAGGCGTACGATGTCGGAGACGTCGCGGAAGCCGCGGGCCACGAGCGCCCGGGCGCGCGTCTCCGAGATTCCGGGGAGAGCGGTGAGCAAGTGGACCGCCTCCTCGTCCTCCGCACGTGCGAGCGCGGGTCCCAGGGCGGCGCCGCACGCGTCGCAGGAGGCGATGGAGCCCAGGAACCGCTTCCCGCAGCTGGGGCACCGGGCCTCCTCGCGGAGGAGGATCGTGGCGCAGCGCGGGCACACTGCCTCCCCGGTCTCGAACCCGCAGACGCCGCAGCGGCGGGCCACGTGACTCCATGCGCGGGGAACTTACTTAAGGGGCTCTCCCCGATTATCTCGGGGTGAATTCTCCCCTCGGCCCTCGGGCTGCGACGCCGGCGTCACGGGTCCACGTAGCGGTCGGGGAGGAGGTCCTCGGCCTTGACCCGGACCACGGTTCCCTTGGGTCCCGCGAGCAGGACGGTCATCTTCGGGGCGTAGTCGTTGAACATCTCCCGGCAGACCCCGCAGGGCGGCACGATGCGTCCGCGGGGATTCCGCGAGCCGCGGTTCCCCCGCTGGACGGCCACGATCGAGTTGAGGTCCTTCTCCCCCGCGGCGATGGCCATCCCGACGGCCACGGCCTCCGCGCACACGTCCACCCGGCCCACGTACTGCGCGTTCAGGTTCACGGCCGTGTAGATCTTCCCGGAGCGCCCCCGGAGCGCCGCCCCCACAGAATGCCATCCTGGTCGGAACCGCCGCGCCAGGACGGAGCGTGCCGCGGCGATCAGGTGCTCGTCGCGATCCGTTCTCGCGGAGCGCCGAGACCCGACCATGCACGCATCCCCAGCAGCCACGGAAAGATAAATCCGCGCTTCCCCCGCCGTCGATGCGGAGTCACCCGCGCGGCCCTCGCGCGCGAGGGCGAGTCCCTCGCCCGGTGCCTACGGGATCCGGCTGTCGCGGAACTGCGCCGCCGCGGCTCGCTGCTCCGCGGTCAGCGTGGCAGGGTCGACCGTGGCCACGAGACTCCAGTGGTTTCCCACGGGGCAGCGCTGGTACCGGCTCGCGCCCAGCCGGACGGCCCGGAAGGAGGCGCCCGGGATGAACGTCGAGGTGAACAGGTGCCCGTCGCTGCAGCGCAG
This sequence comes from Thermoplasmata archaeon, assembly GCA_035632695.1. NCBI lineage: Archaea > Methanobacteriati > Thermoplasmatota > Thermoplasmata > Thermoplasmata archaeon. Next base: position 7,763 of record DASQGG010000151.1, on the reverse strand, counting down.
GATGCGGGTCGCGCCCTTTTGGACCCCGCGGCGACGGGCCCGAAGGTAGATGGCCGCGTACAGCACGACCACGAAGACGCCGACCCCGATGCCGACGAAGAGCGCGATGCTCACCACCCGATCGCCGTCCGTCCCCAGCTGGGTCGGGTTCACGTGCCTTGCGGTGGCGTCCCCCGGGGATTCCCGGTTGCGCCGCATCCGTCCGACTCACGCGCTGGCAGGGAGCCGATGGTTCGTTAGAACGGGCGGATCGCGATCCGCGGATTCTCACTTTCGCCCATCCCTCCCCCATACCCCTTCATAGCCTCGGATCCTCCCGGAGGGTTGCGACCCGAAGGCAGCCGATGGAGCAGATCGCCGTAGCGGAGGCGCGCCCCTCGCCGACGGAGCGCGTGCCCTGGCCTTTCGACCGCGTGCGCCCGGGCCAGGCGGAGTTCCTCGCGGACGCCCGGCGTGCGATGGCGGAGGGGAGGCACCTCCTGGCCCACGCGCCGACGGGGATCGGGAAGACCGCGGTGGCCCTGGTCGCCTCGCTCGGCGTCGCCTTGGACACGGGCAAGACGGTCCTGTTCCTGACCGCCCGCCAGAGCCAGCACCGGATCGCGATCGAGACCCTCCGCCGCCTCGAGAGCAAGGGTGCCCGCGTGCCCGCGGTGGACGTGATTTCCAAGCAGGACATGTGCCTCCAGCCCAACCGCCCCGAGTACGGGCGGGCGTTCCACGAGTTCTGCGAGCTCAAGGTCCGCACCCGAGCGTGCACGTTCTACAACCGGGACGACGGCGTCGTCGTGACCGCGGTCCTCCAGCGTGCCCTCCATGTCCAGGAGCTCGTCCAGGCGAGCTCCGCGTGCCACGTGTGCCCCCACAAGGTCGCCATGGACGCCGCGGAGCGCGCGGCCGTGGTCGTGTGCGACTACAACTACGTGTTCTCGGACATCCTCGAATGGACGCTCCAGCGGCTCGGCAAGGGGCTCGAGAACCTCATCCTCGTGGTCGACGAAGCCCACAACCTGCCCGACCGGATCCGCGCGCACCTGGGCGGCGACCTCTCCCTGACGGACCTCCTGCGGGCCGTGCGGGAGTCCAAGGACCTCGATCCCGAGGCGTCCCACCAGCTCCTCGGCGTGGCCAAGTCCCTGGAGAGGTTCCTCCTGGGCTTGGGCGCGGAACGGGTCGCCAAGAAGGAGGAGTTCGTCGACATGGTCGAGCGGGGCCTGCGACGCGGTCTCGGCCATCGGCTCACGTACACAGACCTCGTGGAGATGGTCTCCCACGCCGCGGAGGAAGGCATCCGCCGCGGGCGTTCGACGTCCCTGCCCCAGCTCGAGGAGTTCCTCCGGCGGTGGCGGGACCAGGACGAGGGCATCCTGCGTCTCGTGGTCCCGGGCAACGAGGGCAAGTTCGCCTTCCGTCTGATGGACCCGAGCGTGCTCAGCAAGCCTGTCTTCGACCGCGTCGGCGCGAGCGTGCTCATGTCGGGCACCTTGTACCCCGCGGAGATGTATGCGGACTTGCTGGGCATCGGACCCGAGCGGCGGTGGATCCGGACGTACCCTTCGCCCTTTCCGCCGGGCAACCGCCTCCTGCTCGTCCACCCCATTGCCACCACGCTGTACACGAAGCGTTCCGACGAGATGCACGACTTGATCGCCCGCGAGGTCGTCGCGGTCGCGGCGTGTGCCCCCGAGAACGTCGCCGCGTTCTTCCCTTCGTACGAGCTCCTCCAGGAGGCGGAGGGCCGGATTCGGACCGCGGGCCTGAAGAAAGGTCTCCTGGTGGAGCATCCCACCTGGACCAAGGCGAAGCGTGACGGGGCGCTCGAGGCGCTGCGTCTCGCACGAGGTCACGGCGGCGCCGTCCTCTTGGGCGTGCAGGGAGGCTCCTTCAGCGAAGGCGTGGACTATGAAGGAAACCTGCTCCAGGCCGTGCTTGTCGTGGGGCTGCCCCTGAGCCCGCCGAACATCGAGGTCGAGTCCCTGAAGGACTACTACATCCGGAAGTTCGGGCCGTCCAAGGGCTACGACTACGCCTACGTCTTCCCGGCCGTGAACAAGGTCCTCCAGGCCGCTGGCCGTCCGATCCGGAGCGAGAAGGATCGCGCCGCGATCGTCCTGCTCGAAGGTCGCCTGTTGGCGCCGCGGTATGCGCGATGCCTTCCCCCCGAGTTCGCGGCTCGAACGAGCCCCGTCCCCTCCCGGGAGGTCCGGAGCTTCCTGGCGCCCGCTCGGGAGTGAGACCCGCGCCGCGCGGGAAGCTTTTTCTCGGGGCACGGCTTCGCGCGGGACGTGTGGCTCAAGCGCGGTGCGGAGGCGGAGCTCCGGAAGACGGAGTTCCTCGGCCGCGTGGCGGTGGAGAAGTTTCGAGTGCCGAAAGCGTACCGCCTCGTCGCCCTTGACGAGGAGCTGCGCCGGTCTCGGATCCGAACCGAGGCGAGGCTCCTGTCGGAGGCCCGCGCCGCCGGCGTGAGCGTGCCTGTCATCTACGACGTGAACCTGGTCGACAACAAGATCGTCATGGAGTTCATCGACGGGCCGACCTTGAAGGAGGTCCTCGACCGCGGCGGGGACGCGGCGCGCGAGGCGGCGAAGGAGATCGGCCGCATCGCAGGGCGCCTGCACAAGGCCGGTGTCATTCACGGGGACCTCACGACCTCGAACATGATCCTCCGGGATGGGCGCATCGTGCTGATCGACTTCAGCCTTGGAGGGAAGGGCGACACGGCGGAGGAGCGCGGCGTGGACCTCCATCTCCTTCGGGAGGCGCTCACGAGCGCCCACAAGAACGCGACGCTCTACTACCGCGAGGTTCTCTCAGGGTATCGGGAGATCCTGGGCGCCGAAGCAAGGGCGTCGATCGCCAAGGTCAAGGAGATCGAGGAACGGGGACGGTACACGTGACGATCCAATTCATCACGACGAACGCGGGGAAGTTCGCGGAGGTCTCCGAGAAGCTGGCCCAGGCGAACGTGAAGCTTGTCCATCTGGACCGCAGCTATCCCGAGATCCAGACGGACCGCCTCGAGAAGGTCCTGAAGTATGCCGCGACCGGTCTGGACGACGAAGTCCGCGGCGATTACCTGATCGACGACTCGGGATTGTTCATCGAGGCGCTCGGAGGCTTCCCGGGCGTGTACTCGGCGTATGTCCAGAAGCGCCTCGGCAACAAGGGCATCCTGAAGCTCATGGCGGGCGAGACGTTCCGCGTGGCGACCTTCCAAACCGTCTTCCTCCTCCGGCGGGGCGACGAGCACGAGGTCTTCCACGGGGACTGCACGGGCACGATCACGGACGCGGAACGCGGCAAGAACGGTTTCGGGTACGATCCCATCTTCCTTCCCCAGGGTGAGACGCGGACCTTCGGCGAGATGTCCCTCAAGGAGAAGAACGCAATCTCCCACCGCGCCCGGGCCGTGGACGCGTTGCTCGCCCACCTGTCCGCTCTGAAGGAACCTTGATTACAGGGGGTCCCATGGCGGCGGCATGGTCCGGGAGCGCATGCTCATTACGGGCGGAGCAGGCTTCCTCGGAAGCCATCTCGCGGACGCCCTCGTGGCCAAGGCCGACGTGGTCCTCGTGGACAACTTCGCCGCCGGGAAGCGCGCGAACGTCGCGGACGCCGTGAAGGCCGGGGCCACGCTCGTCAAGCGCAACCTGCTCCAAGGCGACCTCAGAGCGCTCTTCCGCCGCGTCGGCACGGTGTACCACTTCGCGGCGAACCCGGACGTCCGCCTGGGGAAGGAGGGACCCAAGGTCCACATCGAGCAGAACGTCCTCATGACGTACCGCGTCCTCGAGGCGTGCCGAGCGAACCGTGTGCCGCGGGTCGTGTTCGCCTCCACGTCGACCGTGTATGGCGAGGCGAAGACGGTCCCCACGCCGGAGGACTACGGGCCTTGCGAGCCCATCTCCCTGTACGGCGCTTCCAAGCTCGCGTGCGAATCCCTCCTGTCCGCGTACGCGCACACGTACGGCCTTCAGGCGGTCGTGTTCCGCATGGCGAACGTGGTGGGCGGTCGGAGCGGCCACGGCGTCGTCCACGATCTCGTCGCGAAGCTGGCGCGGGACCCGAAGCGGCTCGAGATCATCGGGTCGGACCCGGGCACCTCGAAGTCGTACATCCACGTCGAGGACGCCCTCGCGGGATACCGCGCGGGGCTGGCTGCGGCTCGCGGGCCGTTCACGGTCTACAACCTCGGCAGCGAGGACGCGATCAGCGTGCGGACCATCGCCGACGCGATTTGCCGCGAGGTCGGTCTCCAGGGCGTCGAGTACGTTTGGACGGGAGGCGCCGGATCGGGCCGCGGCTGGGTCGGAGACGTGCGGACCATGGCCCTGGCCGTGGAACGCCTCAGGGCGACCGGGTGGCGACCCGGGATGACGAGCGAGCAGGCCGTGGCCCGCGCCGCCCGCGAAGCATGGAGCCGCATCTCGTAGGCGTGGCTCAAGAACCGCGTCCCGTGAGGAACCTATTTAGCGGCGGAGTCGATGGCGCGCGTACCTGGGGCTGTGGGGTAGCTTGGTCCATCCTTCGGGCTTTGGGACCCTTCCGGATCAAGGGCAAGAAAGCCTGCGACGGCAGTTCAAATCTGCCCAGCCCCACTCTACTCTACGCAGGCATTGGGGGACAAAGCGATGGCGGGGTCGCGTCGGATGACGGAGCGCGAATGGCATCGCAAGATGGCGGCAAAGGAGTTCAACCTCGTCTGGGCCCTTCTGGAGAAGAAGCGCCGCACGCCGGACCAGATCGATGAGATGATCCACGCGGCCCATTCCTCAAGGTACCACTGGGGGATTGTCGGCAAGCCCGTGAACCGGGCGATCGGGGAGTGGCAGGTCTCCCACGTGTATGCGGTGCTCAGGCGGGCCGAACCCTCCTGGTACCACGCGAAGCGGTCCCTCGACCTCTGCCGGCGGCACCGGATCGGAGGCTTCCCGCTGGCGTTCGCGTACGAAGCGCTCGCGCGCGCCGCAGCCATCGCGGGCGACGGGAAGGCGCGCGACCGGTTCCTCGCCCGGGCCCGAGCTGCGGGGGAGCGCATCCCGTCCGCGGAAGATCGGAAGGAGTTCTTCGCCCAGCTTAGGACGGTTCCCGGCCGACGCCGTCGACGCCGCCGCTGACGGCGTGGTCGCCCTGACTGGATTTGTCCTCCAGGTGGGCCGCGGTCACCCGCCACACCCCCGCGGAACCGTCCCAGGTCCGCTCCGCGACATCCACCACGATGCGCCGACGGAAGCAGGGCGCGTCGAGGACGAGGGTCTCGAACTCCCCGCCCTCGCCGCACGGATGGACTCCGCGGGTTTCCTGGAGCCGGAGGAGCTCCTCGACGGTTTGCGAGTCCCACGGGCGACCCAGCCACGAGGCGTCCAGGCCCTCCGCGGACACGCTCGAGAAGACGATGCGGAATCCGGCGCGCAGGTAGTCCCGAACGAGCTGCCGGGGATCCTGGCGCCAGAGCGGAGCGAACACCCGGAGCCCGACCTCGGCGGCGATTCGATTCACCCGGCTGTGCTGGTAGTCCGAGGCGATCGCGCCCACGACGACACCGTCCGCCTCCGCGCGGCGAAGAATCCGCAGCAATGCCTCGAGTTCGCCCGCTTCCCCGCGCGGCGCAGCCTCCTCGACGAGCGGGATCCCCATGGCCTCTGCCTGGAGGCTCGTCACGCTCAGGTTGGGCACGTGGAACATCATGGACTCGGGATCGGTCGGCCGGATCGTGAGGAGCGGGCCTACCTCCCAGCCGCGCTGCATCGCGACGTACGCCGCGTACGTGGAGTCCTTGCCCCCGGAGAAGAGGACCGCGGCGCGCACGTTCGCGGAGACCGTGCGGCGGGGTAATGGACTTTCGCGGTGCCCGTGCAGGCCCGTCCCGGACGTCGCGAGTTCGCGGAGGAAGTCAACCTTAAACAAGGTTGATCTTGGACTCCCGCGCCGCGAACCATTTATGGCCCCCCTCGCGATTCCGCGGCGTGCGCCTGGACGAATGGACCTCGGAGGAATTCGCGAAGCGCGTGACGCCCGACACGGTCGTCATCCTCCCCGTGGGCTCCGTGGAGAAGCACGGGAGCCACCTCCCCCTGGGCTCCGATCTCATCCAGCCCCTCCACGTCCTCGAGGCGGTCTGCGCAAAGACGGGCGCGGTCCTGGCGCCGCCGATCCCCTACGGCGTGATCACGACGACCCGTCACTACCCGGGCGGCATCGGCATCTCCTTCGACTCCTTGCGCGCCGTCACCCGCGACGTGCTGCGCGACCTCGTCCGCAACGGCGTGCACCGCGTGATGATCGTGAGCGGCCACGCAGCCCATGACCATATGGCGGCCCTACGCGCCGCCGCGCAGGACGTCGTCGACGAGGGTTCTCTCAAGGCGACCGTTCTGTCGGACTACGACATCATCTACGCGCAGAAGGATCTCCCCGCGAAGGAGGGCCACGCCGGGATGATCGAGACCTCCCGCCTCCTGGTGCATCGACCCGATCTCGTGAAGGGGCGCAGCCCCGCCGGGTCGAACCGGATCCCGCCGTACGCGGTGGTCAAGGACGCCCAGCCGTACTGGGACGGCGCCACGGGAGACTCCTCGAAGGCCACCGAGGATTACGGGAAAACGCTCGACCGCGTCGTCGTGGACGAGCTCGTGAAGCTCGTCCAGGAACTCCGGGGGCGCGGCTAAGATGGCCGCGGACGAACGGAAGCGGGCCGCCGCGGAAGCCTCTGTGAAATTCGTCAAGGACGGCATGGTCCTGGGCCTCGGGACGGGCACGACCGCGCGCCACGTGCTCGAGGTCCTCGCCCGACGCGTGCGGGACGAGGGGCTCCGGATCAGCGGCGTGCCCACGTCCCTGGCCACGGCGGAAGCCGCGAAACTCCTCGGGATCCCGCTCACCTCGCTCGAGGAGCATCCCGTGCTCGACCTCGCGATCGACGGCGCGGACGAGGTCGACCCGCGCCTGGACCTGATCAAGGGACTGGGGGGCGCCCTGTTCCGCGAGAAGATCGTGGCGGCCGCCGCGAAGAAGTTCATCGTCGTCGTCGACGACTCCAAGCTCGTGCGCCGCCTCGGGACGAAGGTCCCGGTGCCCGTGGAGGTCCATCCGTTCGGGTGGCGGGCCACGCAGGCGCGGCTGGAGTCGCTCGGGGCGACCGTGGCCCTGCGCCAGGCCGAGGCCATGCCGTTCCGCACGGACAACGGGAACCACATCCTCGACGCGCGCTTCGGTCCCATCCGCTCCCCCGCGAGGCTCGCGGCGAGCCTGGACGCGATTCCGGGCGCCGTGGGTCACGGGCTGTTCCTGGGCATGGCGGACCTCGTCCTCGTCGCGTCCGGGAAGGGTGTGCGCACCCTGCGGCCTACGCGAACGACTTGAGCTTCTTGCGGTTCGCCTCGATCCGCTCGAGCTTGGCCTGTTGGTCGCGGTCGAGCTGGGCGAGGATCTCGCTCCAGCTCGTGCTCAGCCGGTACGCGTGGACGGGGCGGCCCTTGCCCTCCTTCTTGATGTCCCGCTTGTCGACCCAGCGTCGGCGCCGCAGCTCGTGCATGGCGATGCTGACCTCGGGCTGCCGCAGTCCCGTGGCCTTCTCGATCTCCACGGACGTGGTCTCGTCCCGCTTGGACAGGAACACTAGGGTCTTCGCGACGTTCTTGGACAGGCCCGTCTCGATGAGCAGGTCCACCAGGGTCTCGTCGCGGCGACTCAGACGGACGTCCCTGCCCATTTCATCTCCCCATCAATTATTAATTTGGCAATATATATTTCTTGTCCTCAGC
>DASQGG010000150.1 GCA_035632695.1 Thermoplasmata archaeon | reverse complement strand
CGGGCCCACGTCCACGTGCTCGAGCGCCGAGCCGGGTTTGGCCGCCAACAGGAGCACGCCCGCAAGGGCCGCGATGGCAACCAGGGAGACCAGGCTCCGGCTTTTCCGATCACTCACACAACCACCGCGGGTGCCGAACCCCCCGCGGGCCATGTCGTTTGTGGCACGAAGGGATAGCGCGCGCTTAGGCGAGCCGAAAGGTTCACAATCCGCCCCGGTCTGTGCCCCGGCGAATCCCTATGCACGTCGCACTCGAGATTGCCAGCGCTCTCCTCGCCGCCATCCCCATCGCCTCGATCACCCAAGCGTACCGGACCACGCCCTCCATGCGGCTGGCGCTCGCCCTCGCTGCCTTCCTGGTGCTCGAGGCGAAATTCGTCGCCTTCACCATCCTGCTCGTCGCAAGCCCGGACACCCTCAACCCGATCAGCGAGTATCAAGTGGAGGTGCTCGAGTTCGCGGACGACGTGGCCGTTATGATGATGTTCGCCATCGCCTTCCTCTGGGGCACGAGGTGGTCTCCTGAACGAATCCGCGCTGAGCACGCGTGACCGGATCCTTGCGCTGCTCGCGCGCGATCCTGGACTACACCTTCGGGCGGTCCCAGCGCGTTTGGACCTGTCCCTGCGTACCGTGCGGTATCATCTCGCGAGCCTCGAAGACGAAGGGGCTTTGATCACATATCGGAACGGGCGTCGGGTGTATTGGTACCCCGCCAAGCTGCTGTCTAGCACGGAGCGAGAACTCATCGCCGCGCTCCGCGTCCGCGGAGAACGCATTCTGCTCCAGATTCTTCTCAAAGAGGGACCGTCAAGGTTCTCGAGTCTCGAAAGGGACTCGGGGCTGGCGCCTCGATCCTTGAGTCGGCATCTCCGCTCTCTCCTGGGAGTGGGTCTTGTGACCGTTGACGCGGATCGGATCTACGCAGTGACAGACCCGGACCGGGTCGCGAGACAACTCGAGAGTTTTCGAGTCCGATTCCCGGACCTGATGGCGGACGCCGCCCGCGAAATCTTCGAAGGCATCTGAAGGTTATCCAGAATGACGATCCAACCCGAAACCTCGACCACCGTCCCTTCCTGCCCACGGCTCTGCGACTGCCCGAGAACGATACGGCCTACGCGAGCGAGATTCCGACGATGACGACCGGGGACGGAAGGGGACAGGAGGGCATCCTCTCCGGAAAAGAGACGACGCTAAGGCGACGGGTGGCGCTGGCCCTCGCCTCCGGCCTTGGCGCCCTTGCCGTACTTCTCTTACTCGGCGCCCCTCCGGACACCTCCCTTGTGATTTCTCTTGCCGCGTTTGCACTCATGCTCAAGCCAACCTGGATGGTCGTGGTCCTGGTTGCCTTCGTCATTGCGGCGTACTTGGCTCTCGTGTTTCTGTGGCCGTTTCTCCCGGACACATAATCACTGCACGCATGGCGGCTCGTAGCGTTCTCGCCGCCTGTATAGATCGTCGGCCCACCCGGCTCGCCTCCGCACCACGGAGCGACGGGCATGAGTGTGGCGCTTACTGGCCTTGGCTCTTACGGACTCCACAGTCCTATCAACGAATCCATGGCTGTCGGATTTCTGCCGTCAAGCGCAGCCCCATCGAGGGGTGTGCGGCACACCCAGCCGACGGAAGGCTCCGGACCGTTTGACCGCTTTGGAATCCCTGCACGCGAGCCCCCAGCGGTGCGACGCTTAGGGCCCCTCAGCATCGCCCAAGGACGCGGTTTCCCCCGGACTCTTTGTCGCAGCTCGCCGCAGACGCAAGAGCGCCAGCGCGCCCGAGAAGGCTCCTAGGTCCGCGACATAGGTGCCCAGGCACACGGGGCACAGCGCGTGGATGAGCGCGAGCTCGATGTAGCCGAGCACCACGGCAACCCCGAGGCCCAACGCGGCGACGAACAGGACCGCAAGCAGCCAGCGGGACTCGTACGTTCGAATCAGGAGGACATCGAGAGCGAGGAGGAGCGCGAAGCCTCCGGTTCCGAGCGCCCAGTCAGGAACGGGGCCGAGCGTCGTGAGACCGCTCTGTTGCACGGCCGCGCAGGAGAGGAACGCGTTCACCGTGCAGCTCCCTTGGAGGGCTGGGTTCAGGGATTCCGCGGTCGCATACAGACTCAGGGCGAGCCCCGCGAGGATGAACGCCAAGACGAGGCGATGCAGCACCCGGGCGTCGGCCATGGCGAAAGCGCCTCACGTGATCTGCGCGACGATCGCCGCGACCGACGGGTCTCCTGCTACGGAGGTGGGCGGGGTGATCCCTGCGGCCTGGTCGATCTTGACGAAGTACGCCTCAAGGTAGAGCTGGGCTTGGTGGATTGCCGCATACACAGGGTCGCTCGGGTTCGCGTTCGCCAGGGACTGGGCGACGTGCTGCGGCGTAAGGGCGGTCCCGCCGGACTCCAGGGACGCCGGGTCGACTAGCGTCCCAACGTGGATGTACACCCCGCCCACGACGAGGAAGGGAATCCCCCCGCCTGTGTTGTAGGCATTGACGTAGGCCTGCTCGACCGGGCTCACGGGAGGCAACGTGATTTGCTGGGGATCGTTCGCTTCGCGAATGTCGATTGATAGGGACGTGCTTGCCACAGAGGTGGAGACGAGGCTGACCTCGGGCGTGCTCGGATAGACGTCCGACGACGTCGAGGTGGCGTAAGACCATCCCGATAGGCTACCGAACTGGGAGAGCGCTTCGTACACAGCCCAACTCGAAGCGGCGCAGTAAGGGCACGCAACCGACCCGTAGAAGAGG
>DASQGG010000149.1 GCA_035632695.1 Thermoplasmata archaeon | reverse complement strand
TTCTTGTCCTCAGCCTCCGTGTCCGTGAGAATGAACGGCGTCGAACGAGGCTCAAACGTCGCGCGCGACGCCGCGCGACGCGCCTCGTGGCGAGCACCTCGTAACCCTTTAATAGCAGTTCCTCTGTCTATCGATGCCTGGTCCGTCTCCATGAAGGTACCGCAGGTTATCCGAGGGTACTGCCCCTTCTGCAACAAGCACGTCGACCTCGAGGTCGAGCGTGTCAAGAACCGCCCACGTTCCGAGCTTCGCGCGGGCCAGCGGCGGTTCCGCCGCGTCACGGCCGGGTACGGGGGCTTCCCGCGGCCCAAGCCGGAAGGGCGCGAGAAGCCGACGAAGAAGATCCATCTCCGCTATCGATGCAAGGTGTGCAAGAAGGCGTACCAGCGGCGGGGAATCCGCGCCAAGAAGTTCGAGATCATCGAGGTGCACAAGTGATTCCCAAGCCGGAGAGCAAGTTCCTCAGGGTCAAGTGCGAGGATTGCGGCAACACGCAGATCGTCTTCGACCGGGCCGCGAGTGTGGTCCTCTGCCAGGTGTGCGGGGCGACCCTCGCCAAGCCGACGGGTGGGAAGGCCGCGATCCGAGGCGAGGTCCTGGGGGTCCTCGAGTAATGGCCAAGCGCGGGTACGACTGGCCGGAGGAGGGCGAGCTCGTCGTCTGCTCCGTGTCCAACGTGAAGAACTTCGGGGCCTTTGTCACCCTGGACGAGTACGAGACCAAGGAGGGCTTCATCCACATCGCCGAGGTCTCCTCGGGCTGGATCAAGTACATCCGGGACTACGTGCGCGAGGGCCAGAAGGTCGTCTGCAAGGTCCTCCGCGTCGACCAGGAGAAGGGCCACATCGACCTCTCCCTGAAGGCGGTCAACGAGCACCAGCGCCGCGAAAAGATCCAGGAGTGGAAGAACGAGCAGAAGGCGGAGAACCTCCTGGGCATCGTCGCGAAGCGCCTGGAGAAGACGCCCGACGCATGCTGGGACGAGTTCGGCTACGACCTCCTGGACGCGTTCGGCACGCTGTACCGCGCGTTCGAGGAATGCGTGATGGACGAGCACGCGCTCGACGAGGAAGGTTTCAAGGGGGCGTGGGTCAAGGTCTTCGTGGAGGTCGCGCGGGAGAACATCGTTCCGCCTTACGTCACGATCGACGGCTACGTCGAGGCCACGGACTATTCGCCCGACGGCGCCCTGCACCTCCGGGATGCGCTCCTCAAGGCCGCCAAGGAGGACGGTACGGTCACGGTCAAGGTCCAGTACATCGGCGCTCCGCGGTACCGGGTCGTGGTCCGCGCCCCGGACTACAAGACCGCCGAGGACGAGATCGAGAAGGCGGCCGCGCGCGTCGCGAAGGCCCTCGAGGCGAAGGGCGGCGAGGCCAAGTTCCACCGGAAGGATTGAGGCGGTCCCATGCGCTCCCTGATGCACAAGTGCCGCGGCTGCGGGCGGTACACCCTGGCGGACGCCTGCCCGGCGTGCGGCGGGCCCGCGGGGAACCCGATGCCGCCGCGGTACTCCCCGGAGGACCGCTACGGTTCCTACCGACGTCGGCTGATCCGGGAGAGTGACCCCTCATGGAAAACATCGTGATCCGATACCTCGAGAAGCCCAAGCTGGACGACCCGATCTTCGTGGAGGGACTCCCGGGGATCGGCAACGTGGGGAAGCTCGCCGCGGAGCACCTCAAGGACGAGCTCAAAGGCGTCAAGTTCGCCGAGATCTTCTCCAAGTACTTCCCGCCCCAGGTCCTCGTGCAGGACGACGGGCAGATCAAGCTCGTGAACAACGAGATGCACTACGTCAAGCGGGGCAAGGGGAAGGACATCATCTTCCTCACGGGGGACTACCAGGGCCTCACGCCGGAGGGGCAGTACGAGCTCAGCGATTTCATCCTCAAGGAGCTCAAGACCCTCGGCGTGCGCCGTATCTTCACCTTAGGCGGCTATGGGCTCGGGCGCATGGTCACGAAGCCCCGCGTCCTCGGCGCGGCGACGGACGCCGCTCTCGTCAAGGAGATGGAGACGCACGGCGTGGTCTTCAGCCGGGGCGAGCCCGGCGCGGGCATCGTCGGCGCGAGCGGGCTCATGCTCGGCCTGGGCCGGCTGTACGGCATGGAGGCCGTGTGCCTCATGGGCGAGACGTCCGGGTACTTCGTGGACCCGAAGAGCGCCCAGGCCGTCCTCGAGGTCCTGACCAAGGTCCTCGACGTGACGATCTCCTTCACCGAGTTGGAGAGCAAGGCGAAGCAGATCGACCAGATCACCTCCAAGCTGCGGGACATCGAGGCGCAGCCCGAGACCCCGGAGAAGCGCGAGGACCTGGGGTACATCGGATAATTCTGTCCGAAAACATCTATAGGCGGGCCACGGGATACGGTCCCCGCAAGGGATGGGCGACGACGAGCTTCGCAAGGCCTTCCTGAAGGGCTACGAGGAGGGCCTCAAGGCCGCCTGGCGCGAGATCGGCCTCCTGACCACCCGCGGGTATTCCTCCACGGAGCTCAGCGTCATGGCCAAGTCCAAGATGGCGGTCCTGTACCGCGAGGTGGAGTCCATGGCCGCACGACTCGCGGACGAGGAGCCCGCGACCGTGGGCCCGAGCGTGCCCCAGCGGGACATCGGAGGCCGCGGCGCGTACCTCGTGCGCGAGCCCAAGGCGGAGCGGATCTTCGAGCTGTTCACGGACCTCCTCGGCGCGGGAGCGCGCGGCCTCTGTATCACGCGCATCCACCCCGATGCCCTGCGGTCCCGCTACAGGCTCGAGGGCACCGGGTTCATCTGGCTCTCGAGCACGCCGGGAAAGAAGGGGAAGGGGATGGCCGTCGTGCCGCCGTCGGAGCTCGTGGACATCGCGTCCGCGATCGCGGAGTTCGCCGCGGAGGCGAAGAACGCGGCGATCCTTCTGGAAGGCGTGGAGTACATGATCGGCCAGAACGGCTTCTCCTCGTTCCTTCGGTTCCTCCAGAAGGTGAACGAGAAGGTCGTCCTGAACAACTCGTACCTCCTGATCTCCGCGAACCCCGCGGCGCTCAAGGAGCAGGAGTACAAGCTCCTCGCGCGGGAGATGGTCGGGGAAATCTGACCGCGGGGCGCCTCAGCGACCCGCGACGGCGAGGGCCGCGCGCTTGATGGACGCCCAGTTCAGCGTGTGGTCGTCCCTCATCAGAGAGATCAGCATGAGGACGGTCGCGACCTCCGCGATCTTGGAGACGACCCACAGGTCGTAGATGTTCTCCACGGCGGAGAGGGGCCAGATCGGGACGATCAGGGAGATGAGGGCGAGGACGATGAGGAACACGGGCCAGGCGAGGAGGTACGGGTCGTCCCGTGCCGGGAGGCGCGTGATCAGGACGCCGCAGGCGATCTGGATGGGCCCGATCACCGCGAAGAACGCGGCCTCCACGAGGGACGCGTTCAGGTGGTCGTTGAACGCGAACAGGTGGAGGGCGCCGTCGATGATGAACAGGGCTTGGATCAGGTACCGCTTCGAATAGACGGCGTCGTTCAGGAAACGGATGTGGTTCTCGTACACCGCGCCGCCCGCGGCGAAGAAAAGACCGAATAGGGTGAAGAACACGCGGTTGATGAGGCTCCCCGCGCTGTGGCCGCCGCTGCTCGGCGCCTCCTTGAGGACAATGAGGCCGATGAAGTCGGAGATCCAACCGAGGAGTACGATCAGGATGCCGGAGATCAGGAACACGTTCTCCGTGTCGAGCCGGAATTTCCACGGCATCGCCGCCGCCAAGCCTCGGGTCCGACAAGAAGTTTCCGTGCGGCGACGAGCCCGCAAAAGCCTTTATGGACCCCCGAGCTAACCCGCCCTCCGCGCTCCCGTAGTCTAGTCCGGTCAAGGATCGGGGCCTTTCGAGCCTCAGACGCGGGTTCGAATCCCGCCGGGAGCATGCTATTTTTCTGGCATAGTGCTGCACTCGGGGGTCCTCCAGGCTCTCGAGGGGCGGGCTCCCCGAGAAATGTGTGCCCCGCGCCGTCGCCCACGAGTCGGCCGGAAGGGCCATCCTGCGAAAGCGGTGCGGCGGCCCGCTCCCCCGGTCACGAGCTCGGGGTGCCGAGGCCGTCCTCCGCCGCGAAACGGGCCGGGCCTACGCCGTCTGCTTCAATGGCGTTGCATCCCTGCTACAGAGCTGTGTGCCGGCGGGATATTGCCTTCCGCACACGGGACAAAACATCTCGGGCCGTCCGGCCGAAGGAGCCGGAATTGTCAGCGGCGAGACCCTCACGTTGCCTTGCCGGGCGAGACGCCGGGATGCAGAGTACGCCACGGGGGCTGAAACAAGCAGCACGCCGAACCCCACGAAAGCGAAGTACCAACCCGCTCCACCTCCCCACGTGTACGTCACGCTCCCGAAGGGACCGGTCTGCGTGAAAGACCCGAAGAACGAAGTGACCACGGACGGCCCGCCCGCGTTGTAGGCACCGGGAAGGGTGACATAGAGGGAGATGGGTGCGGCCAAGATCAGTAGCGACCGTGGCGACGCTGGTCTTCGTGCCCACCGTGTTCAGCGCGCTGCACGCCCGGCACGGGCGCGCGCCGGCCGCGGAACTTCCGCGGCCCGAACCGAAC
>DASQGG010000148.1 GCA_035632695.1 Thermoplasmata archaeon | reverse complement strand
ATCCGTCCGACCAGTAGACGCCTTGACGAATCGTGTAGGTCCAGTTAAATCCGGCGGCGTCGTGGGTGGATTGGGTGACGATGTTCGGGATGGGTGTCCCATGTTCATCGAATGAGAATGCGTAGTCGTAGAGCAAGCCGTAGAGAAGATACGACGGATCGTTGATTCCGATGTACGGGTTCAGGCTGTCGATGAGCTGCAGGAATCCGATCGTGAGGGATGCCTTGGGCGCGGCCTTGGCTGGCGTCACAGTGGATACCGGGCCCCCGATGCCGGCTTGCAGCAGCAAAACGATGGTCACTAGTCCACAAACCAACGCGACGTGCCATGACTTCGTCCTTAACCCTCCCGTCAGCGCCGGCACCCTGGGTACCAGTGCATGGATGGGATGGCGGAATCCCCCATAAAAGGATGCTGTCACGACATTATCGCTCGGAGGGGGACCGGTGCTTCGGGGCCTGCGCGCTCTCCCCGCTGAGGGTACGCTTTCGCACCTTGGAATCTCTGCCTCGCAGAGCACGCTGGGCGGATGCGTGGGCCAGGATTCGAACCTGGGAACCCCTTCGGGAAGGGATCTTGAGTCCCTCGCCTTTGACCAGGCTTGGCTACCCACGCACCGGGGCGCGGAGCGTGCCTGCTTCGTATAACCTTTCCCGCGCACCGACGGCGGCCCGAAGCGTATTTGTCGCACGTGCGCGTTCGCCTGGCGGGGTCTTCCCGTGGCACAGTATTTCTCCAAGGAGTTCTTCGACGCGCTCGCGAGCGCGCTGAACACGGACGCGGAGTGGATGAAGAAGGCATCGAACTCGACCTTCAAAACGGTGATCACGATCACGGACCGCTCGAAGTCCTTCTTCTTGGATGTGGTAGGCGGCAAGGTCGCGGTGAGCGAGTCGGCCCCCGACATGCCCGCGGACTTCAAGTTCGAGGGGCCCTACGAGTCCTGGGTCATTCTGGGCAAGGGCGAGAAGGACTTCCAGTCCCTCGTCATGACGGGCAAGGTCAAGTTCCGCGGCTCCATGCCCAAGGTCATGGGCATGATGGGCCAGTGGAATCGGCTCATCAAGGTCGCCCAGGAGCTCCCGAAGGAGTTCTGACCCGTGCCTCCGAGAGCCCCGGGAATCCCTCCGCCTTCCACGCGTCGACCACCTGGCGGAGTCCCTCCTCGCACGTGGGATAGTGCGGCACCCAGTCGAGGTCCTTCCTGATCCTCGCGTTCGAGGTCCGCGTCGAGGCCGTCAGGAAGCGGACCGTCCCGCCTCCGACGGCGAGCCGGGCGATCCATGTCGGGAGGCGTCGGGGTTCGGGCGCCCCGAGAAGCCGTGCGAACGTCGTGAAGAACTCGGACGTGCGCACCGGCCGGTCATCCACGACGTGCCACAGACCGTCCTGGTTCGCCCCGATCGCACCGACGAGCGCGGTCGCTGCGTCGTCCACGTGTAGGTTCGACCAGACGGCGTTCCCCCGGCCCAGAATCGGCAGCCTCCGGCGCGCGAGCCGTTCGCCCATGAAACGGGTCTGACTCGAGTCCGAACTGTAGAAGCCGCCGAACCGGAGGGTGGCGACCCGGAAGCCACCTCGGATTCCCGCCTCGCGCGCGATTCGCTCGGCGTCGATCGCGGACGCGAACCAGAGGCCCGGACTCGCCGGGGACGTCTCGTCGAACTCGGAACCGTCCGGAGGCCGAGCCGCCCAGACGATGCTTTCCTGGACGTAGAGTTTGGCGTGAACCCGTGCCGTACACGCCGTCAGGGCCTGCGTCCCCTCCCTACGAATGCGGTCGTTCGTGGCCCAGTCCCTTCCCCGCCATCGGGCACCCGGGGGAATTGCGGTGGCCGCGCGCACGATCACGTCGGCACCTTCCGCGGCCCGAGCGAGCGAACCCACGTCGAAGAGGTCCGCACGGATCGGCTGGGCCCCGAGGGAGCGCAGCGTCGTGTCGATCTCGGATCCGCGAGACAAGCCGACCACGTCGTGCCCGCGATCGCGGAGGAGTGGGACGACCCGTCGTCCGAGGACACCCGTCGCGCCGGCGATGAACACCTTCATGCGAGGTCTCGTGCCAGCGAGCTCGCCCCCGGCTTGAACCTTGCCCCGTCGCAGACGAACTCCTCAAACGATTAAATAGCGAGGCACCCATGCATAGTTCAGCCGGGCAGTCGCGGGAGGAGATCACCGTGGATTTTGAGCTGACGGAAGAACAGAAGCTCATGCAGAAGACGGCGCACGAGTTCGCCGAGAAGGAGATGCGGCCCATTTCGCTCGAGTACGACAAGAAGGGCGTCATGCCCTGGGACGTGGTCAAGAAGGCTCACTCGATCGGGCTTGACACCGCGTTCATCCCCGAGGATTACGGGGGCGGAGGCATCACGTCGACCCTCACGCACTGCGTGGTCATGGAGGAGCTGAACTGGGGCTGCGCGGGCATTGCGACGGGGTTGCTCGGCGCGGGCCTCGCGTACCTTCCCATCATCCACATGGGCACGGAGGCCCAGAAGAAGAAGTTCTTGGTCCGGTTCACCGGACCCGAGCCGCGGCTCGGCGCCCTCTGCCTCACGGAGCCCGACGCGGGCTCGGACAACCAGAACATCTCGACGACCGCGGTGAAGAAAGGGAACGAGTGGGTGCTGAACGGAGTCAAGCGGTTCATCACGAACGGAGGGGTTGCGGACATCCACGTCGTGTTCGCGACAATCGACAAGAGCCTCCGGTTCCTCGGGGTCCGCGGGTTCGTGGTCGAACACGACACGCCCGGGCTCAAGGAGGGCAAGGTGGAGGACAAGATGGGCGTGCGCGCGAGCCACACGTCCGAGGTCATCCTGGACGACTGCCGCATCCCGGCGGACAACATGCTCGGGTCCGAGGAGGGCACGGGCTTCTACGGGGCCATGAAGACACTAGAATCCTCGCGCCCCCTCGTCGCCGCGGGGGCCGTCGGGATCGCCCGGGCCGCGTACGAATACGCGCTGGACTACGCGAGGAAGCGGAAGCAGTTCGGCGGCCCCATCGCGAAGAAGCAAGCGATCGCGTTCCTGCTCGCGGACATGAAGACCAAGGTGGACGCCGCCCGATTGCTGACGTACCGCGCGGCATGGATGCTCGACCACGACATGCCCATGAACAAGGAGGCCAGCGAGGCTAAGCTCTTCGCCGCGGACATGGCCATGGATGTGACCACGGACGCGGTCCAGATCATGGGCGGCGCAGGGTACATGAAGGACGAGCCCGTGGAGAAGTGGATGCGCGACGCCAAGGTCTTCCAGATCTGGGAGGGCACATCCCAGATTCAGCGGCTCATCATCTCCCGCGACGAGATCGGCGAACTGTAGGCCTGCGGCACGCTTAAGCCACGTCGCGCGCGATGCGGGGCCATGTCCTCGACGCCCCCGGTTCCGACCGCCGCGACGCCTCTCCCCGAGCCCCTTCGCCTCCCGCACGGAAGCGTCCGCGGAGTCCTCGCGATCGTCCTCATGCTGACGTTTGGATTCCTCCTCGCGCGCGACTCCTCCGCGCCCACGGTGCTCGTGAACGCCGTGGTCGTGTGCCTCGCGTTCTTCTTCGGAAGCCACGGCCTCGCCCCGGTCCCGACCGCAACTCCGGCCCCGGGCGTTGCACCCACCAAGCGGCCCCGGACCGTCCGCATCCTCTTGCTGATCGGGTTCGCGGGACTTGCGGGGTGGTTTCTCCGTTCCGGGATTTCGCTCCAGAGCCTTCCTCCGGAACTCATCCAAGTCTGGGAAGTCCTCGCCGGATACGTGATCGGATTCGGGGTCTCCTGGGCCTTTCACCACCGGGCCCACGAGAACGTCGTGCGTAGGCGGCTCGCGCTGGCGTTCCGAGACCTCAGCGCCGCGGGCGCGCTCGGCCTCACGCTCTTCGCCTGCTACACGATGGCTGCCGGTCTCGCCGGCACCATCGGCAGCGCGGTCGAGCAGGGTCTCTCCCTCATCATCACGTACTACTTCGGCTCCCGGGTCCTTCCCCACTAACCGAGCGGCCTATTCGCCGATCTCGGCTGCGCGATGGGCGGGCACGCGAAACAGGAAAGGCAGGAGGATCATCCACGCGGTCTCGAAAATCAAGGACGTGATCGCGGGCAGACTCGCCAGCGAGCCGAACACGGTAAAGGCCAGGACCACCGTCAGCCCGAGGTTCTTGAAGCCCGCGAAGGTGACCGCCGCCACCTGCGTGTCCCGCGGCGAGCCCGTGATGCGGGCGACTCCGAGGACGAGCAGCCCGAGACCGATCGTGCGCGCAAACGCGAGGAGCGCAAGGTTCGCCGCCAGGGTCGGCTGACCCAACAACGTGTCGCGGGTCGAACCGGCGATGGCGAGCACGAGGAAGAAGAACGCAACGCACACCGCCACGGGTCTCGCCTCGTGGACGGGTCGCCACGTCCGAAGCGGTCGAGACAAGACGACCGGGAGCCCGATCAAGAGGAGGGTCTGGATCGCGAGGCTCTCCACGGGGACGGCTTCGCCCAGCACGAGGAGGCTGAGCCCCGGGACCGCGACGAGCCCCGCGAAGTACAGGACCGCGTCCGAGATCAGGGAACGCCGCACGTCGCCCCGCAGGAGCGAAGTGATCGGGACCACTGCAACGGCCGGCGGCACAGCCCCCATGAGCACCCAGCCGCTGCGGATTTGGGGATTTGGCGTGAGAAGGCCGAAGGACACGACGAGCGTGCCCAGCACGCCGTAGCTCATGGCCGCGGAGACGGCCAGGCCGCGGAGTTCCGCCGCGGGGGAGAGGCCGCGGAACGAGATCTCCGTGAGGGAAAAGGCCATGGCGACGATCAAGGCCGCCTGTTGGATTGTGCCGGAAAGGTCCGCGGGGAATCCGCCCGTGGCGAAGCCGGCGACGAGTCCGGCGCCGACCATGAAGGGGAAGTTCCGCCAGAACCGGAACACGCGGCTCCGGACCGGGGCGCCCGCATTAAAGGTTGAGGTGCGCGCGGGGCCGTCAGAGACTCACGAGGGCCGCCCCCACGAGGGCGAGACCCACGGCGATCTTCTGCGCCCGAGTCATTTCCTCCGCCATCCAGAACCGCCGGAATAGGATCGCCACGACGGGGTACGCCGTCGTCAGGGGGACCACGACGGCGAGCGGCCCGAGGCCGATGGCCAAGAAGATCGTGATCCCCGCGATCGCGAAGAGCACAAGCGTGGGCTGGGCGGCGCGAATCGCGACCCGATCCACGGGACCACGCGCGCGGGACTCTCGCCACCCGAGGGCGAGCATCATAGGGGTCGACACGAGAACGTAGATTCCCGCGTTCCCCGCGAATCCAATGGCCCCGATCGCGAGCTTCTCGAAGACTCCCCAGGCTCCCCAGAGGAGGACGGCGAGGATCATCGGTGCGACCCACGAGCGTCCCGACGAGCCTGTGCGGCTCTCGTCGACCCAGCCCAGGAGGAACGCGGCTCCCACCAGGAGGGCGATGCTGATCATCTGAAGAGGGAGAAGGGTGGCACCGAGGCCGACGACCGCAGCGACGACGGTCACCACCGGATACGCTGCCGTGAAGCCGCTCACCACGGAAGCGTCGCCCCGCTCCATGGCGATGAACCAGAGCATGTTGCCGACGGTCCCGCAGAGCGCGGACCCGACGCCGTACAGGATACCCGTCGTCGTGAGGGACCCGCTTCCGCTCCCGAAGAGGAACCAGCCCGCATAGATCGGAACGCTATAGAGGGAGTAGAGGGCGAGCATCCGGCCTGGACCCAGCCGGACCGTCGGCTCCTTGGACAGCCCCTCGCCCAGGCCGTACAGGACGACCGTGAGCAGGGCGCATGTGAGCCAGAGCTCCATGTCGCGCCTCTGTCGCTTGTTTGTCCTTCTCGTTGTCCTGATCCATGTCTGCAGACCCCGCGCGAGGATATGCCCCGCATCCGAGTTGCGGGATTCTTGTAGGCAGAGGTTTTCTTAAAGGTGCCGACAAAAAAGTTCATGGTGTTTCACGAAAAAGACAGGTGGGGCGACTACGCCAATCACTTCTTCCTGCGTCGGGCTTCTAGGGCGGCATGCCGTACGTCTGGCGCGGCGGCGCGAGGCCAAACATGGGGAGTCCTTGGAAATCCTCCGCGACCTTGCCCGTCGTCGCATAGCGGTAGAGGGCCGCGATCAGGATGGAGTTCGCCGCCGAGGCCACAAGCCCGAGGATAATCCAATAGACGACGAGGACGACGATCCCAACCACGAGTCCGAGGATGCCGCCGACTACGAATCCTAGGAGGGGCGCGAGGAGACCCGCCAATCCGAGCAGTACGAAGATGGCGCCCATGCTGAATCCACCGACCAGGGTTTCACCCCAGGTGGACTTGAAGATGTGGGCGCTCCGCTTCACCGCTGCCCAGGGGCCGAGCTTCTCGTAGATGAGGACCGGGACGACGAAGAATGTGGCTAGGCTCCAGGCGATGCCGACGAGGCCGATGATGAACTTGCCGATGAACCCGAGTCGCTCCTGGATCGCGCGGAGGATCATGGCCACGGTGGCGGCGAAGACCGCCCAGAGGAAGATCCGCTTGACATTCTCGCGGGCGATGCGCAACCCGTCTGCAAGAGTAGGGCTACCGCCGTTGAGTCGAATCGTCGCGGCCCCGATGATTGCTGCGTTGAAGAAGAGGCCCACGAAGAACGTGACGACGTAGTAGAGCACAAACAGGAGCACGGAGAGCCA
>DASQGG010000147.1 GCA_035632695.1 Thermoplasmata archaeon | reverse complement strand
ATGCCCTTCAAATTCTGGAAGCGGGAGAAGCCCGAGGATGCGAAGGGAACCCCCGAGAAGGGGAAGGCTGCCGAAAAGGCCGCGCCCAAGCCCAAGGCGG
Organism: Thermoplasmata archaeon; assembly: GCA_035632695.1. Lineage (NCBI taxonomy): Archaea > Methanobacteriati > Thermoplasmatota > Thermoplasmata > Thermoplasmata archaeon. Next base: position 5,796 of record DASQGG010000147.1, on the reverse strand, counting down.
CCCCGGAGAAGAAACCGGAGGCGGCCAAAGAAGGACCCGAGGCCAAGCCTCCGGAGCCGGCTGCCAAGCCGGAGGCCGCGGCGAAGGCCGAGAAGCCTCGGGAGGCCCCTGCCGCCGATCTCGACGCCGCGGCCGGCGAGCTCCACACCGGCCTCGTGGGCCTCGGGCTTACGATCGCGGGCACGAAGCCCGTCTTCCTGAAGCGGATCGCCGCGTACCCGGACGGCACGGGGGAGTTCCTAAGCCTGTTCCGCGAGAAGCCGTACCGCGCGGGGACCAAGGTACTGACCGACTGGCTCGGCTTCCACGCGCCCGCGGAGTTCGAGCCCGAGAAGCTCCTCGCGGACGTGAACCTGCGGTTGAGCTCCTTCAAGCTCGCGGTCCAGATGAGCGACCTGACGTGGCTGGACCAGCAGCTCGGCCTGCGCAAGGCGCGCCTGCGGCTCGGGGACGTAGAAAAGGTGGCGCGGTTCAAGGACGCCCGGGACTTCATGCACGGCGTCAACGAGCTGATCGCGCCGAGGAAGCTCGCCTTCCTGGAGCTGGAGACTTGGTCGCCGGAATTCGCGTTCCTCCTGGTGCGGGATCCGAAGTGGGAGAAGCTCGCGACGACCAAGCTCGTCGTGATCAAGGCGCCCCAGACCGCCGTGGGCGGCGAGTGCGGGGAATGCGGCGCGCCCGTCGGGGAGAACTGGCACGACTGCCTCTCCTGCGGCGCCGTGTTCGGGACCGAGTGACGCTCACTTGGGCGGCTCGCCCTTCTTCGCGGACTCCCCGGGCTTCGATCGCAGGATGGGCGTGGGGTCGTACATCTTCTCGGGCCACTCGCGCCGGTGGACGAGCATGCCGCAGTGCGGGCAGTTCTTCTCGTCGAGGTGCTCCTCGTTGCGGGTGAAGAGGACTTTGCCGTCGCAGTAGGGGCAGTGGAGCGTCCGCGGCTTGCGCATGATCCGCTTCGCGAACACGGACATCTGGCCTTCCCGCAGGTCGGGCGCCATGGGAGCGAAATGAGCGGGCCGCGGGATATGAAGATTGTGTCGCACGCCGCGACGGCCTCGATGCGGGGCGCGTGCGCGCAAAGGTCAAATGGAGCCGTCGTATCCCTCCCGCGAAAGGATGTCCGATCTCCGTCTCCGCGGCTACCACGAGGTCAGCGGCGCCCTGTTCCGCAGGGAGGCCGGCTGGGAGGTTCCCGCGGGCTACGGGGCGCTCGACCGCGAGGTGGACGCGGTTCGGCGGGCGGCAGGCATCCTCGACATGAGCGACCGCACGAAGGTCCGCGTCCGCGGCTCGGATCGCCTGACCTTCCTGGACGGACTCGTGACTGCGGACCTCAAGGTCCTCCCGCCCGGGATGTCCGCGTACGCGCTCGTCCTCGACGAGGCGAGCCGAGTCCTCGGGGATCTCCGGATCCGGGCTGTGGACGACACATTCCTCCTGGACATTGACGCGGCGCAGTCCGAAGCCCTGCTGGACTACTTCCGCAAGCAAATCGTCAGCGACGACGTGACCCTGGAGGACCTGGGCTTCACCGGCCACATCGAGGTGCACGGTCCCCTCGCCGCGCGAATCGCGGAAGCGGTCCTCGGCGTGGACGTGCACACGCTGTCCGTGGACGAGCACGGCACGTTCCCGCTCGACCGCCACCACCACGGCTACGTCGCGCGGGTGAACACCCTGGGCGAGATCGGATACGCGATCTGGGCGCAGGGAGACAGCCTCGCCCTGGTCTGGGACGCGTTCATCCGCAGCGGCGCTCTCCCGGTGGGGCGGGATGCCTTAGAGGTCCTGCGAATCGAGGCGGGCCGTCCTCGGTTCGGGGTGGACATGACGCCTGAGACGCTCGCCCTCGAGGTCGCACCGGAGGGCGTGCTCAGCTTCACGAAGGGCTGCTACCGGGGGCAGGAGGTCGTGGCTCGTGGTGTGTCCATCGGCCAAGTGACCCGCCACATCGTGGGCCTGAGGATCGAAGGCGACGTGCCGCCGAACCACGGTGATCCGGTCCGCGCGGACAACGTGGACGCAGGCCATGTGACGAGTGGGGCTTGGTCCCCGACCAGGGGTTGGGTCATCGCGCTCGCCCTCCTGCGCACCGCAGCGGTGAAGTCCGGAGGGAGCCTCGTGGTCGACCGGGACGGATGGACGATGGCCGCGAGACTCGCGAGCCTTCCGTTCGTGATCGGGTCCTCGTGACCCTGGGCGAGGACGTAAATAGCCGCGCTCCTCTGGGTCGGTCCCATGTGCCGGATGATGGGCGTCGTGAGCCGCGGGCCCGTGTACTACGACCTGTTCGAGGAGTTCGCGGACCTGTCCACGAAGGGGATGTGCCCGATCGGGGCGCCCGACGAGCGGGGGCACAAGGACGGCTGGGGGCTCCTTTGCTTCCAGAACGGCGCGCTCACGATCCAGATGAAGGACGTGGGCTGCGCCGCGGACGCGTCCAAGTACTACGGCACTGCGTGGAAGATCGCGAAGCTGAACATCGAGCGCGCGGAGGGCCAGAACCTGATCGTCCTGGGCCACCTGCGCCGCGCGTCGGACCCCAAGACGGTCGGGCAGCGGTGGTCCCACCCCTTCGTGGAGGAGCGGGACGGCGTGACGTGGGCGTTCCAGCACAACGGCTCCCTGAACAAGGAGTCGAACGAGAAGGACGTGATCGACTCCCAGATTCTGTTCCACCTGGTCCTCGAGGCCCTGGACGGCCGAGACCACGCCGCGGTGGCTCGGGCGACGACGATCGCGCGGCAGCGCGCGATCGACGAGTACGACGGCTTCACGGGCCTGAACTTCATGATGAGCGATGGGACCGCGCTCCACGCGTACCGCGACTTCCAGACGAACGGGGCGTACTACACCCTATACCAGGACCACTTCGGCGAGATGGTCATCACGACCTCGGAGCCTATCCTGGCCATGAAGGCGGACCCCATGCCGCGGGGCATCCTGCACACGGTGACGCCGGACCTCGAGGTCGCCAAGACGGAGATCGCGTAGGGGCGTGTGCGGCGCGCAACGCCTTCAGGGATCACGGTGGGTCGCGCGGACGTGTTTCCGGGCGGCTCCCGCAGGGTCCCCGAGCGGCTCGCGGTCGTGCCACAGACGCATCGTCAGCCGGAGGTAGTCCAGGATGCCTCGCCCGCCGAGCTTGCTGGTCCCGTTCTCCCGGTTGCGGAACACGTAGGGCACCTCGCAGATCGTGAGTGCTCGATGGGCGAGGACCTCGAACAGGGGCTTGTGCCCAGTGCCGCTGATCCGCACCCCCTGGAGGGCGGCCGGGCGGAAGACGAAGAACCCGGAGAGGGGATCCGAGCAGGGCGTGCGTACGATCCGGTGCGCCATCGCCGTGGCCCCGAGGCTGATCACCCGCCGATACAGGGGCCAGTGGATGATCCGGCCGCCGGACATGTACCGCGAGGCGACCACGCCGTCGAAGCCGTTGAGCTGCTCGAGCATCAGGGGGAGCAGGAACGGGGGATGGGAGAGGTCCGCGTCCATGACGGCCACGAGGTCCGTGCCCGACTCCCGAAGCCCATCGATGATCGCGCCGCCGAGGCTCCGCGGAGGCCGCCGGATCACGACCCGGGTCGGGATGCCCAGGCGCTCCCCCAGGGAGTGGGCCAGGGCCGCCGTTCCGTCCGGGGAGTCGTCGTCCACGACGAGGAGTTCGAAGGGGACCTGCCAGGTACCTCGGAGCTTCGCGAACTCGCGAAACAGGACAAGGAGATTAGCCCCTTCGTTGTACGTCGGAACGACCACCGTGAGCGCATGCACCTCGCCCGACGACATGGGTTCAAGCACCTTTAGGTCAGCCTCAGATTGCGGGAAAAGTATAACTATCTTTGTAGTAATCTTTCCCAAATCTCTCCGGTGGTAGCCGTGCGACTCGCCGCCCATCCTCAGGTCACGGAAGGGGAGGCGGGACTGCTCCACCTGCGAGTGCTCGAGCCGGGGGGAACCTGGTCGGCCGAGGTGCCTCTCCGGTTCGTTCGGTCCTCGGGGGATCCCGAGATTCTCGCGGCGGCAGAGGGCGTGCCGCGCTGGGCACACGCCTTGGTCACGGGCGGAAAGGCGATCTGGCGCGTCGATGGAACGACGACGCAGGGCGACGCGGACGGCATCGAAGATCCCCAGGAACTCGAGACGATTCTCGGCAGATTCGCAGCTACCCTCGGCACCGCGGAGGTCCGTCGATGGTTCCCGGGGCGGGTCCGAGGCTTCCGTCTGCGGTCGACCTCCGCGATCGAGCCCAGCTACCCGCTCACCGTGGAGGCGTATTTCGACCGCCTTGCACCCGAGTACGACCGGACCGTGGAGACGAACCCGCTTGACCGCGACCTGCGCGACGTGTCCAACGCGATCCTCGAGCGCGTATTCACTCCCGGGCAGCATGTCTTGGAGATCGGCTGCGGCACGGGTTGGGAGACGCTCCCCCTCGCCCGCCGCGGCGTCCACGTGCTCGCCACGGACGTGTCTTCCGAGATGCTGGAACGGCTCCGCCGCAAGGTCGCGGCCGAGGGCCTTGGGTCCCTCGTGGAGGTCCGGAAGCTGGGAGCCCGGGAGGTGCCCTCGCTACTCGACGCATACCCTGATGCCTCCTTTGACGGCGGGTTCTCCGACTTCGGGGCGCTGAATTGCGAGGAAGACCTCGCGGATCTGCCGCAGGCGCTGCACCGGCTCCTGCGCCCCGGCGGGCGCCTGGTCCTGGGCATCTGGAACCGATTCTGCGTCTCGGAAGCGTTCCTGGCCCTGGTGACGCTCCGGCCCCATCGCGCGGTGGCGAGGCTTGAGACACCCGTCCCCGTGGGCCGGTCCCGGTACGGCGTTCCCGTGTACGCCCGCGGGACCGCGGAGTTCCTTGAGCGGTTCCGCCCCTTCTTCGACGTCGAGAGGATCACAGGGCTCCCGGTCTTCGTGCCGCCGTACGACTTCGCGCGAGGCCTCGCAGCGCGAGGTCAGTTGCTCCCGGTCCTCCGCGGGCTCGATGGAGCGTTCGCGAGCCACTTCCCCTTCAACCGGTTCGGCGACCACTTCCTGGTCGAGCTGAGGCGTCGACCATGAACAACGTAGGCGGGCCCCTTGGCATGGATCGCGTGCCTGTATCGGTCGGGATCTGCGCGTTTAACGAGCAACGTCAAGTCGGCCGGGCACTCAAGTCCCTCCTTGAACAGGAGATCCCGGAAGGATTTGTCCTCTCCGAGATTCTCGTTGTCGCCAGCGGCTGCACGGATGGCACAGAGGCCGTTGTTGCCTCCTGGGCGAAGGCGGATTCCCGGGTGGTCCTCGTGCGCCAGCCGATTCGCGAGGGCAAGGCTTCGGCAATCAACGTGTTCCTGGCCCAAGCTCGCGGCGAGGTCCTCGTCCTCCTCAACGCGGACGCACGCCTACGCACGGGCTCCTTAAAGCGGCTCTTGGATCCCTTTGCGCGCGACCCCGGATTTCAAATCGCCTGCGGCCTGCCGGTACCTGAAACTGACGGGTCGCCGCTGGTCCGTCGGTTCGCGGAGGTGCAGTGGGGCCTCCACAACCGCGCGCTCGAGACGCTCGGGCGTCTAGGCCTCCCGAATCACTGCTGCGACGAGTTTCTTGCGATGCGCAAGGGGTTCGTGGACTCAATCCCCCCTGAGGTGATCAACGACGGCGCCTATCTCGCTGTGGTGGCGGAACAACATGGCTGCGCCGTGCACGTCTGCACGGACGCCCTCGTGACTGTCGAGATTCCTCGCACGCTCCGCGGCGCCCTCATGCAGCGGCGTCGGGTTCTCCGCGGTCACCGCCAGATTCGGGGACTCTTGGCGC
>DASQGG010000146.1 GCA_035632695.1 Thermoplasmata archaeon | reverse complement strand
GGGGTCTGGGGTGCCGCACAGGACTTGCAAAACCGGGCATCGTCATGGTTCTCCGTGCCGCAGTTCGGGCATTTCATGGGGATCGCCGTCCGAACCGACGGAGCCGAGTACTCCTCCTAGAATCCTGGGTATTTACCGCATGCGCTCCTCGGGTTGGACCGGGGAGGCGACCGGATCCTCCGCGGATGCCGCCGCCGGTCCGGGCGTTTCGCCGACGGAATCGGGCACCGCACCTCTCCGCATCTCGGGCGATTCGTATCCGTGGAAGAAGAGTCGGTACAGGACGAGATTCCCGGTCATCACGGCCGCATACGCCACGAACGGGATGTAGATAGAACTCACGTTGAACTCGTACCCTGTGAACCCGGTTCCCACCGCGGAAAAGGCCAGACGGAGCCCTTGATTGATCCCGAGCGCCCGCCCCCGCTCCCCTTCGCTCACCAGGTCCATCATCGCGCTCTGCTGGACGGGGACCGCCATGACGCGCAGGCTCGGGAAGATGCAGTACAGCGCGAGCGACGCCGGGAACAGTTGGATCACGGGGAAGGCGAGCGCAAGCAGAATCGTGCCGCCGCGGGTGACGTAGATGCTCCGCAGGAATCCCAGCCTCCGTTCGATCCAAGGAGCCAGGAGGAGGGAGAACGCAGCGACCAGGCCCGACACCGTAGCCCAGATGCCCATTGTATCCTGCTTCACATCGTAGATGAGGATGAAGAACGGGATCAAGAAGGGAGTCACAAGGCCCTGGCTCGCGCCGTTCAGGATACCCGTTAGCGAGAACTTGCCGATGGTCACCGCCGTCCGGAGGCGCTGCCCTCGCGGGGGCTCCGTTCGGTCTCGGATGAAGACGCCCAGGGCGAGCGAGACCGTCCCGAGGGCGGTCGCGATGACGAGGATCTCCGAGGTCCCCAGGAAGCCCGCACCGAGGGCGCCGAACGCGGCGGCGATGCCCGAGATGAAGGCGAGGGCTCCGAAGAGGAACGTGCGGTCGTGGCGAGTGGAGAGGTCCGTGATCAGCGCGCTCTGGATGGGCGCCGCGACGCCGCCGACGCCGCCGCCGGCGAGCGATCCCGTGGCCGAGTAGCCACCGATCGCGGCCGCCAGGTACACCACGGGCAGCGTCTGAGAGAGGAGCAGCAGGCCTGTGGAGGCGGGCAGCATGGCGAGCGCGATCAGGAAGGTCGCTTTGCGACCGAGGGTGTCCGCGGCGTAGCCCATCAGCAAGCCCAGGAGCGCGGTCGCGAACGTCGCGGCCACGTACACGTAGCCTAGGGTGAGGTACCCGACGGGGTTCTTGTTAAAGAGCTGGACCACGACGAAGTAGGGGAACATGAGGTTGATGAAGCCCGCCGCCACGCTCCGGAACACGCGGACGACGGAGAGGAGACCGATCGAAAACCAATCCGACCGCTGCGGCGACGAAGACGAGGGGGAAGAGGCCATGGCCCGCGGCCTAGACCGAGCTCTCCGATATCACCCTTACGGCTTTCGCGGCGGGTCCTTCGGGCAGGCGTCATAGGGCAATCAGGAGGACGCCCGGGATGAAGAGCAGGAGCGCCGCCGCCTCCTTCCAGCCGAACCGTTCCTTCAAGAAGAAGTGGGCTGCGAGCGTCGAGACGAGCGGATAGGACCCCGTGACCGCGGACACGAGGGACGCCGGACCGAGGGCATACGCATAGGTCAGGACGACGACCCCGCCCGCGCCGAAGGTCACGTCGAGGAGGCCGAAGGCCGTGGCGTGCCCGCGATCCGCGTGGGGCGCTTCCAGGGGCCGCTTCCTGGTGAGCAAGATGAACGAACCCAGGACCAAGGCGTTCGAGAGCGCATAGAATCCGAAGACGTTCCCCTCTCCAATCCGATCGACCGCGACCTTGGCGAAGTACCCCCAGATACCCCAGGAGACGAAGGCCAGAAGGGCGAACACGACGGCGGAGGTCTTGCCGGTTCGCGCGCGCGTCGGCTCGCGGCTCAGGACGACGACGCACAGGAGCACGAGGACGATGCCCGCGGCCTGCGCCGCGTTCAGGGACTCCCCGAGCAGCCACAGGGACAGAAGGATCGTGGGCACCGGGTACGCCGCGGTGACCGTGCCCATGAGCCCGACGCTGCCCACGAGGATGCCCTCGTAGTAGAAGATGTAGCCCAGCGTGCCCGTGAGAGCCGCGAGGAAGCCGGCAACGATCCCGTACGGGTCCGAGCCGTTCAAGGGCGTCCGCAGGAGCGAGAAGAGGGCAACGTACGCACCACCTTCGAAGACGGCGATGAAGGCGAGCATTCGTCGGGTGCCCAGTCGCATGGTGGCGGGCTTGGAAACGAGCGTCCCGCAACCCCAGACGAGGACCGTCGCCAGTGCGAGCCCGAGCCACGCCTCCGTCGCCATGCGACTCGCCGCGGGACACCGGCCAACCATATCAGCGTGGCGGTCCGCAAAGGTAGATATGCGGCGGCAGGTCTGGCGAGCCGCGGTGTGGGCGCAGGAATTCGCCCAGAGGGTCCAGGAGCTGTCGTCGCGGAGGGAACCCTTCGCCCTCGCGACGGTCACGAAGACGGAAGGGTCGACCCTCGCGAAGACGGGCTTCAAGATCCTGATCGCCCACGATGGCGAGATCGTCGGGGGCACCTTGGGCGGTGGCTGCCCCGAGGGGCCCATCGTCGAGCTCGCGAAGCGCACGATGAAGGATGGGGTGCCGCAGCTCCTCCGGGTCCATCTCGTCGACGCGGAGCAAGAGATCAAAGGGACATTCGGTGAGCCGAAGGCCGACGAAATCTACGTGGAGACCAACTGCGGGGGGACCCTGGACGTGTTCGTGGAACCCATGCTGCCGGCGGAGCGGCTTGTGATCGTGGGCCAAGGTGGCAAGGACGACGTGGAGGAAGGGCTGGTCCACCTCGGCAAGGCGCTTGGCTTCGAAGTCGTCGTCGTGGACCCGGCGCCCCAGCTCCACGAGGAGCCCGACCGGGTGATCGAGGCATCGGACCTCGACCTGAAAGCGCTTCCCCTCGGGTGCCGCGACTCCGTGATCGTGCTCACGAAGGGCGAGCGGGATGTGGGTGTGCTCGAGTCCCTGGCCCACGCCAACGCGCGGTTCGTCGGACTGCTCGCGAGTCGCCACCGGCTCCAGAAGGACCTCGGCGAACTGGCGTCGCACGGCGTGCCCAAAACCTTTCTGGAGGGCCTTCATGCGCCTATCGGCCTGGACATCGGGGCCAAGACGCCCGCGGAACTGGCCCTCGCAATCCTGGCGGACGTCATCGCGACCAAGTATGGGAAGGATGTCTCCCACCACGCGAACCCCGGATAGGTGGGACGTCGGGCCCCTCGCTAAGGACCTCGAAAGGCTTTAGGCGGGCCGAAGCGATGGTTCGCGGGGGAACCGGGATCGGCACGGAACAACGAAGGGGGAACGCACGGGCTCCCAGAGTGACCGCCATCGTGTTGGCCGCCGGCAGCTCGACGCGCATGGGCCAGCCGAAACCGCTCCTCCGGATCGCGGGCCGCCCGCTGCTCGCTCAGGTTCTCGCGACGGTCCGGAAATCCCAGGCGGCCGAGACGGTCGTCGTGCTCGGGCACGAGGCGAGCCGCGTCCGGGCCGAGATGCCCTTGAAGCATGTCGCCGTGGTCGTCAATCCGGACTACGAAGCGGGCATGAGCACATCCCTTCGGTCAGGGGTTCACGCGGCGAGCCGGACCTCGAACGCGTTCCTCATCGTCCTCGGCGACCAACCCTACGTCGCGAGCTCGACCCTCGATCGCCTCATCGCCTCGTGGCACCCGAACGGTCCGAGGATCTTGATTCCCGTGTTCCGGGGCCGACGAGGGAATCCCGTGCTTCTCGACCGCTCCCTCGCGAACGAATTGGACACCATTCACGGAGATGTCGGGTGCCGGGCGCTGTTCGGCAACCATGCCGACGAGATCCTGGAGGTCCCCGTCGAAGACCCGGCAATCCTGGTTGACCTCGATACGCCCGAGCAGGTCGAGACCCTCTCGAACGGGCTCGCCGCCGGTCGCCCGATCCCGGAGCTCCTACAAGCTCTGCTGCCGACGCCGCAGGAGGCCCGCGAGATGGGTACTGGCCACGGAACGGAGCGCCCACGGCCTTCGCGCCACACGGACTTGCAGGCCTTGGCCGTGGACCTTGACGGGCGTGGGGAGCCGTACGTGGTCGCGACCGTCGTCCGAGTGACGCGTCCGACCTCGGGCAAGGTGGGTAACCGGGCCATCATCCGGCCCGGCCAGGACATGCGAGGCTGGGTGGGCGGGAGCTGCACCGAATCCGCGGTCCGTGCGGAATCCGTGGCGGCCCTGCGCGACGGCAGGCCGCGCCTCCTCCGCCTCTCCAAGGAGCCGAACCTCCGCGGCCACGAGGAGGGCGTGGTCGAGTACACAATGGAGTGTCACAGCGGTGGTGCCATGGACATCTACCTAGAGCCCCACGTACCAAAGCCCCAGCTATTAATCGTCGGCGACTCGCCGATCGCGGCCGCCCTCTCGTCCTTTGGCCGGCTCATGGAGTACCACGTGACCCTCGTGGCCCCGAAGGCGACACCCGACGCGTTCCCCGACGCGAATGACGTACGCACGGATGTGAATGATCTCCCGATTCCGGGGAAGGGAGAGACGTTCGCGGTCGTGGCCACCATGGGCAAGTACGACGAGGCGGCGCTCCGCGCGTTGGCGCCGTCCCGCGCGAGCTACGTCGGGCTCGTCGCGAGCCGCAAACGCGCGGCCGCGGTCCGGGACCAGCTCCGCAAGGAAGGGATCTCAGAGGATGCCCTCGCGCGAATCCGGAACCCCGCGGGCCTCGATCTCTCCGCGCAGAGCTCCGAGGAAATCGCGCTCAGCATCATGGCGGAAATCACGAAGCTCCGACGGCAGGGAGGCGCGAAGGAGATCCCGGTCCTGGAGCTCGCGGCGTCGCCTCCCACCGTGGACACGGTCCTCGACGTCGTCTGCGGCATGATGGTGGATCCCGCAACGCCGCTCCTCGCGGACCACGGGGGCAAGACGTACTACTTCTGTTCCGAGGTGTGCCGCGCCCAGTTCCGGGAATCGCCCGCCAGTTTCCTCCATTGAGCGGGGCTAGGCGCCTTCCAGCTTCCGGCGCGCGTTCTCGAAGAACGCATTCGTCTTCTTGTCAATCGTGCCCTGCATAAGCCGCGCCCCCATGCTGGCGATGGGGCCGCTCATGGCGACCTCCGCGCGCCAGGCGACGGTCGTCTGGCCCCCCGACTCCTCCATCCGAATCGTCGCATCGATGTCGAACCCGCTCCCCATCCCGGAGCCGTGCACCTTGATCCGGGCGGCCTCGGGGGCCTTGCGCTCCGCGACCGTGGCGGACCAGTTGAAGGTCCCCTTGATGAACCCGACGCCGGACTTCAGGGTCCCCTTGAAATGGTCGGCGTCCTGCACCTCGATCGTGTGCGCGTCGTCGATGCACGTGGAGAGATCGCTCGGCGTCAGGAAGAAGGTGAAGACCCGTTCGCGGGGCGCGCGAGCGCCGAACGAGCCTTCGAGCAGCATGGGACTCCCCGCGAACTCAGGAAACGCCCTTGGCGTGCAGGATGTTCCAGACCTTCCACGGCGTAATCGGGATGTCGATGTGCGTCACGCCGAGCGGCGAAAGCGCGTCGACCACGGCGTTCACGATCGCGGCGGGTGATCCGACCGTGGCTGACTCCCCGACGCCTTTCGCGCCGAACGGGTGATGGGGCGACGGCGTTGTGGTCTTCCCCGTTTCCCATTTGGGCGTCTCCACGGCGGTCGGGAGCAGGTAGTCCATGAAGGAGCCTCCCTGGATGTTCCCGTTCTCGTCGTACTCGATCTCCTCGAGCATGGAGGCCGCGAATCCCATGGTCAGGGCCCCGTGGATCTGTCCCTCGACGATCATCGGGTTGATGATCGTGCCGCAGTCGTCGACCGCGACGAAGCGGCGGATCTTCACCTCGCCCGTCTCCTTGTCGATGTCCACGACGCAGATGTAGCTGCCGAAGGGGTACGTGAGATTGGGCGGGTCGTAGTAGTCGACGGCCTCGAGCCCCGCCTCCATGCCCTGGGGGTGGTTCGTGTACGCCGCGAAGGCGACCTCCTGCATGGTCTTCGCCTTGCCGGGGACGCCTTTGACCTGGAACTTGTGGTCCTTCCATTCGATGTCGTCCGGGCTGACCTCGAGGAGGTGCGCCGCGATGAGCTTCGCCTTATCCCGGATCTTCCGGGCCGCCATGGCGGCGGCGGCTCCCGAAGTCGGGGTGCTCCGGCTCGCATAGGTCCCGAGGCCGTAGGGCGCCGTGTCTGTGTCGCCCTCCTCGATCTCGATGTCCTCCGCGGGCAATCCCAGTTCCTCGGCGAGGATCTGAGCGTACGTGGTCTCATGCCCCTGACCCTGGGACTTCGTTCCGAGGCGGGCCATCGCCTTGCCCGTGGGATGGATCCGGATCTCGCAGGAGTCGAACATCTTCAGGCCCAGGATGTCGAACTGCTTCGATGGGCCTGCCCCCACGATCTCCGTGAAGCTGGAGATCCCAATGCCCATGTACTCCCCGCGCTTACGCTTCTCCTGCTGCTCCTTGCGCAGGGCGTCGTACCCGATGAGGTCCATCGCCTTCCGGAGGGCCGCGGGGTAGTTACCGCTGTCGTAGGTCCACCCGAGGGCGGACTCGTAGGGGAACGCATTCGGTGGGATGAAGTTCTTCATGCGGAACTCCGCGGGGTCGATGCCCATCTTGTGCGCCAGGACGTCCACCATGCGCTCGATCGTGTACGCGGCCTCCGTGACCCGGAAGGAACACCGGTACGCGATGCCGCCCGGGGGCTTGTTCGTGTACGCGCCGTCGACCTCGACGAAGGCCTTGCTGAACGGATACGAGCCGGTGATGATGTGGAAGAGCCCCGCGGGGAACTTGGACGGGTTCGCAGCCGCGTCCGTGTAGCCGTGGTCCGCGACCGTCTTCACCCGGAGCGCGGTGAGCTTCCCGTCCTTGGATGCGCCGAGCTCCGCGACGATGTGGTAGTCCCGAGCGAAGGAGTCCGACTGGATGTTCTCCGAGCGGTCCTCGACCCACTTCACGGGGTGGCCCGTCTTGAGGGCCGCGACCACGGCGAGGACGTAGCCGGGGTACACGGGCACCTTGCCACCGAATCCGCCGCCGATGTCCGGCGAGATGATCCGGATCTTGTGCTCCGGGAGCCCGGAGACGATGGCGAAGACCGTGCGAATCGCATGGGGCGCCTGGGTCGTCATCCAGACCGTGAGCTTTCCCATGGCCCGATCGAACTGGGCCACGCAGCCGCAGGTCTCGATGGAGCAGACGTGGATCCGCGGGATGTAGAACTTCTCCTGGACGACCACGTCGGATCTCTTCAGCGCATCGGCCGTGCCCTGCTTGTCGCCGACTTCCCAGTGCCAGATGTGGTTCGTGTTCGTCCCCTTGTCCGGGCGCAGGATGGGGGCGCCCGGCTCCAGGGCCTTGAACGGATCCACGACCACGGGCAGCGGCTCGTAGTCCACCTCCACGGCCGCGGCGCCGTCCGCGGCGGCGTACCGGCTCGTGGCGACCACCGCAACGACCTCCTGGCCTTGGAACATGACGCGGTCCGTCGGCAGGACCATCTGCTTGTCCGACATGAGCGTGGGCATCCAGGCGAGCTTCGCGGCCTCGAGATCCTTGCCCGTGATCACGGCCA
>DASQGG010000145.1 GCA_035632695.1 Thermoplasmata archaeon | reverse complement strand
GTGGGGGGTTGGGGTGGGTTGTGGGGCGGAAACAGGCTGACTGGAACGTCCGAGAATCGGAGAGGCGTAAAGCCTAGAGGTCTCTCCTGGTCTGATCGAGCGGAAATCTGGAGGTCGAACCCAAATGGGTATGGACCGGCTGGGATTTGAACCCAGGACTTCCTGCTTGCAAAGCAGGCGATCTTCCGCTGATCTACCGGCCCGACGGGCGCGCACAGCGTGGAGGCGCACATGAAACTTCGCCTCCGAGGCGTTGCGTCGTCTCGACCCGCCACGGCGGTCCGAGGACCTGTCCTTCCGGTCAAGGAGCCATTTTTATTCATCTCTGGATATGCTATCCCTCGCCCGGTACGGAACCCACCGGAACCCTAATGTAAGGGCGTCCGCTGTCGGTCCGACGAGGGGTTCCCCGTGAGTGGTCGAGCGGTAGGGCTGGCGGCTTGTGCGTTGGTCATTCTCCTCCTGGTCGTCTACGTGCCCGCGCCCGCGGTCTCCGCCCCGTCCGACGCGGACTCCCACGAGGGGCAGTGCCACCAGGCCCTCACGTCGTCGATCCAGCCGCTTCCCGCGTACTCCCCCAAGGACGTGTGGGTCAACTACACGGTGAACGGGAGCCGCGGCGAACGCGGTCACCGCGTCCTGTGGACGGAGCTCTGGTACCAGGTCAGCGGCTCCGACGCGTGGGCGCTCTACGCGCCTCCGTGGAACCCTACGGGTCACTGGATCGCGAACTCGGGGACGGACCATGGGGACGACGAGAGCGGGCACGGCACCCTGAACGGCACGATCATCTTCGACACCACGTTCACCGGCGGCGACGGGTCCTACAACTTCACCACGGTCGCGGTGGGACGTCACCACGTGCGCGAGCCGGGGCCGCCGGACTCGCCCGCTAAGGTGAAGGCGAGCACGATCGTGGACAGCGCGCCGCCCGTGCTCTTCCTGGCGAACCCCACGCCGGACTCATGGACGAACTCGGAGTGGCTCCGGTGGGCCGCCCAGGATGCCGGGTCCGGCGTCGCGAGCGTGTCCGTGTCCGTCGACGGAGGCGAAGCCCAGGCCTTCGCCCGGGCGAACGGCACGATGAACATGTCCCTGACCACCCAGGGCCTCCACGCCGTCCGGGTCACGGCGACGGACCGCGCCGGCAACGCGGTCACGGTGCCCGTTTCGTTCCACTACGACACGGTCGGCCCGACCCTCTCCATCGACGCGCCCGCGCACAATGCCTTCGTGAACACCACGGACGTGAACGTCGCATGGACGCTCGCGGACGCCGCGGGGATCTCCAACCTGCTGCTCTCCCTGGATTCCCAGCCTGCGCTCACCCTCGCGAACGGAACGACCTCGTACGCCGTCCACGCGCCCGAGGAGACCGCGCATCTCGTCAGCCTCCTGGCCACGGACCGTGCGGGAAACCAGGCGTTCCAGAGCATCCTCTTCACGGTCGATCGCACGCCTCCCGTGCTCGAGATCGTGCTGCCCGCCCCCGGGTCGTATTCCGACAGCCACCAGATCCAGGCGGTCTGGATGGCCTCCGACGGCGGATCGGGGATTGACCACTACCAGGTCTCCCTGGACCGCGGCCCTCCCTTGACGGTCACGAACGCGGCAGGCACGGTCTTCCCCAACGTGGCGGAGGGGCCCCACACGGTCACCGTCCGCGCGTACGACCGGGCAGGGAACGTGGCGCAGGCGAGCGCGAACGTGACCGTGGACACCACGCCGCCGGTCGTGGCCGTAACGGCTCCGCAGCCCGGGTCGACCGTGTACGGCACGGTGCGCGTGAACTGGACCGCGACCGACGCCGGCTCGGGCGTGTCCCAGACCAACGTGGTCCTCGACGGCGCGATTACGCCGGTAGCGGCCGGAGACACGCAGGTCGCCCTGCCCCCGACCCTGAGCGTGGGTCCCCATGCCGTGACGGTCCAGGTGTGGGACCGGGCGGGCAACCGGAACGAGTCCACGGTGGCGTTCCTGTACGGCGGCGCGGAGCCTCCGAACCCCACGCCCTCCGCGGTTCAGGCGTTGGACTTCTGGTGGGTCATCGCCGCCGTGGTGGGCATCGCCGTGGTCTCCGCGTACGTTGCCGTGCGCCGCGGCCGTCGGCGGAAGCCGTGAGCTCTCCCTGGTCGTCGGCGGCAAGCCTTTTCCTCCCTGAAGCAATGCCCCCAGGATGAATGCGCGGACGACGAAGCTCCTCCGTTGGTTCGTGGGGCTCAGCCTAATCCTTGGCTCCCTGGCCCTGTTGGCGGGAGCCATCGGGCTTCAGGCCTCGTCTCCCATGAACCCCTGGCTGGACGCGCTCATCGCGGTGGCGGTCCTCGCGATGGCGTTCCTGGCGGCGCTCGAACGGTCGCGGGCATGGCCGCCGTCCTTCCCCTGGTACGCGCCCGCGGCGCTCCCCATCCTCCTCCTGATGATCGGCGTCGTGTGGGCCCACGTGAGCGACCCCACGGGCCATCTATTCCTGAGCGGCTTCGCCCCCTTCGTGGCGTTCCTGACCGGGCTCGGGATCCTGGAGCGCCGCCCGTGGTCCTGGCCCGTGGCCTTTGCATCCGTCACGGGCTTCGGCCCTACGATCCTGTTGTTCGCGCCCCTCACCCTCGAGACCGTGTACGCGGCCCTCGCCCTGTTCGTGCTCGACGCGCTCTTCCTGCTCGCGCTCGTCCAGTCGTACTTCGAGCCGCAATCGAGGTAGCCTCGCCGAGCGCGTTCCGACGGGGGCGCTCAGGAGCGCAACACGATCTCGATGTTCACGCCGTCGGGGACCTGGATGCGCATGAGCTGCCGCAGGGCGCGTTCGTCCGCATCGAGGTCGATGAGCCGCTTGTGGATTCGCATCTCCCAGCGGTCCCAGGTCTCGGAACCCTCGCCGTCCGGGCTCTTCCGCACGGGCACGACGAGCCGCTTCGTCGGCAGGGGGATGGGCCCGGACATCGCGACGCCCGTGCGCTCGCTGATGAGCTTGATCTGCTGGCACACGTTGTCGACCTTCTTCGGGTCGGTGCCGCTGAGGGATATCCGGGCCTTCTGTGCCATCTTCTGAATCACCAAACGGAGCGGAAAAGGGGGAAGGAGGTCACCGCTTCTCGACGTCGATGACCGTGCCTGCCGCGACGGTCTGGCCCATGTCGCGGATCGCGAACCGGCCCATCTGGGGGAACTGCTTGTACGGCTCGATGACCATGGGCTTCGTCGGGCGGATCTTCACGCGGGCCACGTCCCCCGTCTTGATGAACTCGGGCTTCTCGGCCTTCGGGGCGCCCGTCTTGGGGTCGAGGACCGCGATGATCTCCTCGAACGTGCACGCGACCTGGGCCGTGTGCGCGTGGAACACGGGCGTGTAGCCGACCGTGATCACGGACGGGTGGTTGAGCACGGCGATCTGCGCCGTGAAGCTCTTGGCGACCGTCGGCGGGTTTTCCGTGGGCCCGGCTACATCGCCCCGGCGCAGGTCCTTCTTGTCGACGCCGCGGACGTTGAACCCCACGTTGTCCCCGGGGACCGCCTCGGGAATCGACTCGTGGTGCATCTCGATGGACTTGACCTCGCCCACCTTGTCTGCGGGCATGAAGTGGACCTTCATCCCGGCCTTCAAGATGCCCGTCTCCACCCGGCCGACCGGGACCGTGCCGGCCCCCGTGATCGAGTAGACATCCTGGACCGGGAGGCGGAGCGGCAGGTTCGTCGGCTTCGGCGGGACCGTGAGCTCGTTGAGGGAGGGCACGAGGGCGAGGCCCTTGTACCAGGGCATCTTGGTCGAGGGCTTCGTGATGTTCTCGCCCCGATAGGAGCTGATCGGGATGAACGGGATCCGGTCGACCTTGTACCCGACGAGCTTGAGCTTGTTGGACACCTCGCCCTTGATCTCGTTGTAGCGCGCCTCCGAGTACTCGGGCTTCGTCGCATCCATCTTGTTGATCGCGACGATGAGCTGCTCCACGCCGAGCGTCCGGGCCAGATTGATGTGCTCGATGGTCTGCGTCTGCACGCCTTCCGCGGCCCCCACCACGAGGACCGCGGCGTCCGCCTGGGACGTCCCCGTGATCATGTTCTTCACGAAGTCCCGGTGGCCCGGCGCGTCGATGATGGTGAAGTAGTACTTGTCCGTGTCAAAGCGCTTGTGCGCGACGTCGATCGTGAGGCCTCGCTCGCGCTCCTCCTTGACCTGGTCCATGACGAAGGCGAACTCGAAGGTGGCCTTTCCCATCTGTTCGGCGAGCTTCTTCAGATTCTCGAGTTCATGAGGGTCGATGTTGCCGGTGTCGTACAGGATCCGGCCGACGGTCGTCGACTTGCCGTGGTCGACGTGACCGATGAACACGAGGTTCAAGTGTGGCTTGGCGGGCATGTCTTCTACCCCGTAGGTCGCACCTTATCATCCAGTCGTATTTATGCTTTCCTTACCGCGCCAGCGCGTTTTCCTCGGAGAAAATCACGCACGTGAGTGCATGCGGCGGTCACGGTTCGCCGAAGTGCAATCCCGCGGATTCGAGGACGTCCTCGTGCGATCGGGCCATCGCAGACTTCGGCGTCGTCGCGAGGTCCACGAACCGGAGCTCGGTCCACGCCGCGGCCTTGGGCGCGGCACCGCCGGGCCACTCGGACCGGAAGACGAACTCGATGTCCCAGTGCCGGGTGAGCCCGGGGAACCGGCGAGGGGCGTAGACCTCAGAGACCACCCGGGCGTCCGAGAAGGTGAGATCGTGTCGTTCGAGCTGTTCCGCCGCGATCCGCCGCGCAGCCACCTCGGGGGACTCATTCACGATGAGATGCGAGGAGGGCAGCATCCAGCCCTTGCTGTGGACCGCGGTGCGCGATTCGTCGAGCGCACCGATGTGGTCCCATGGCGCTGCAGGATTCAGGTGGCCCAAGAGTGCGTGGTTGTTCCGATCTCGTTCGTTGATGACCAGGAAGGCGGACAGGCAGAGACCGCCCTCGGGCACCTCCGGCATGCCGAACGGTACGTCTCCGAGCTTGTTGAAGCGGCAGAAGCGGCGGTCCGTGGTCATGGCGGATTCCCATCCACCTACCCCGGCACCGGCTTATGAAGTCCGCGCTGAGCACCACCGAGGGCCTGTCGCGGCGGTGTCGCAGTACCTACAGTTCGTACGATGCAGTCAAATATATCGCGATATAGCGTGTGGGCATGCAGTCCGGTCCCCTGGTCCGCCCGACGTTGCCCTTCCTCATCAAGGGCGGCTTCCGCGCCCTCGTCCTGCGCGCACTGAGCGAGCGGCCCATGCACGGCTATGAGGTCATCAAGGTCCTTGAGGAACGGTTCCAGGGATTCTACCGGCCAAGCGCCGGCGCGGTCTATCCTGCCCTCCGGTCCCTCCAGCGAGAGGGCCTCATCGCCGTGCGAGGATCGGAGCGCCGGAAGACGTACCACATCACGGCCAGGGGCAAGGCCCACATCCACGACCAGCGCGAGGCCATGCAACGCCATTTCGCCTCGTTCCAGGCTGCCGTAGGCCCCGAAAGGGCGTCCCTCCTCCGCGAGGTCCGGGACACCGGCCGCCTCCTGATGAGGAACCTGCGCACGATCACGCCGCGGCAGGCCGAGGAACTGAAGCAGGCGGTCACGGAGATGCGCGGCCGCTTCGCGGCCATCTTGGCGGAAACGGGCGAGGTGTAGGTCATGGGCGAGAGTGTCATCCAGGTCTCCGGGCTCACGAAGCGGTTCGATGGCTTCACCGCAGTCGACCATATCGACTTCGACGTGAGGAAAGGCGAGATCTTCGGGTTCCTCGGCCCCAACGGCGCGGGCAAGTCCACGACGATCCGGATGCTCTGCACCCTGAGCCGGCCCACGGAGGGGTCGGCCACGGTCGCGGGCTACGGCGTGGTCAAGGAGGCCAGCCGCGTCCGGGAGCACATCGGCCTCGTCTCCGAGAAGCTGATCATGTACAACGATCTCACCGCACGGGAGAACCTCCGCCTTTTCGGTGAGCTCTACGACATCCCCAAGGACGCGTTGGCGAAGCGGATCGAGAAGCTGCTCACGTTCGTGCGCATGGAAAAGTGGGCGGACGCGCGAATCGGGACGTTCTCCACGGGGATGAAGCAGCGGATCAACGTGATCCGGGCCCTCGTGAACCAGCCCGAGATCCTCTTCCTCGACGAGCCCACCCTGGGCCTGGACCCGCAGTCCACGGTCGAGATCCGCGAGCTCGTGCGGCGCATCAACCTGGAGAACGGGACGACGATCATCCTGACGACGCACATGATGCTCGAGGCGGACCTGCTCTGCGACCGGATTGGGATCATCGACCGCGGGAAGATCGTCGCCCTGGACACCCCCGCGAACCTCAAGAAGCTCGTCTCGGGCACGGACACGACCGTCCTCGACTTCGAGATCCCCAACCTTGGCCCCACGCTCCTGTCGGCGCTTTCCTCCCTGCCGTGCGTGGCCTCGAGCGTTCAGGAGGACGAGACCCACGTGAAGATCCACGCGAAGGGTGCGGACGCGTTCGACACGGTCATCGACGGCATCCGCAAGAACGGCGGCAAGGTGAACGGCGTGCACAACATGGAGCCGAGTCTCGAGGACGTCTTCCTCAAGCTCACGGGCCGGGAGGTCCGCGAGCAGGTGTCGAGCCACGTTCCGATGGCGGGACGCCGCGGGCCTCGCCACGGGCCTAGCGCTCCCACGTCCCGGGTGAGGTGAAGCGATGAGCGTAAAGCGAGTCCTGCGGCACAGCGGGTGGATCGCGTGGAAGGACCTCCTCGAGTTCAGCCGCAGCAAATTGCGCCTGGTCATGCTCGTCCTGATGCCTCTGTTCATGATGGTCATGGTGGGCTACATCTTCCCGTCGGGAACGTCCATCAGCAACCAGCCCGTGGCAATATCGAATCAAGACCTCG